>NZ_JAVKGT010000023.1:0-50381 GCF_031432335.1 Nesterenkonia flava
ACCGGACAACACCACTTATCCTGCCGGAGAACTGGTGCCCTTAGAAGCTAACGGGTGCGAGCCAGGTCTTTGCGGCGAAGCTCCACCAGTTCACCCCACCGGATACCGGAGGCTGTCAGTGTCCAGATGATCAGGGAGAAGTACGGGGTCTGCGCCCGCTCCCGCAACAACCGCGGCTCTTCCGGGGTGAGGTATACCGTCTCATGGCTGGGGAGCTCGTCACGTCTGCCGAGCACACCGCGGGCGGGGTTGTCCTGCAGGTGCTTGCCCACCTGACGTTTCAGGGCGGCGGAGACGATGGCGTGCAGGTTGTTCTTCGTCTTCCAGGTAGCTGGGAGCCTTCCGGGTTCGCTTTGGTGCGCCCCACCCTAAGACCGTCCAACCAGGCGGCGATGTCCTCACTGGTCAGCTCAGGCAGAGGGATGGCGGCAAGGCTGGTGCCCTTCACGTGCTGGGCCATGTCGCGCCGGTACTTCCGGGTGGTCTCAGTGTCTCTGAGCTTGCTCAGGTGGGTCTCGATGGCGTCCCAGACTGTGGTCCCGTGAGCGTCGGCTGCCTTCTTCGCTTTCCGAGCCAGGCTGAGGGTGTTCTGGTTCACGTCCAGATACAGCTTCAGGGTGCGAGCCTTCGTCTCGTCACGGAACGGCTGGGACATGTCCCGCTTCAGCTCACGGTCGTACCACTTCACATAGAACGATGCTCGACCATCCTTGCGTGTGTGCGTTGTCAGGCTCGCCATGGGCACTGACTGTAGCCGCCGCCGGGGCACGGTGCCGGGCGGTCATTTCAGGAAAATCGGCTTTTATTTCAGGAAAACCCCCACCTGACCGGAAAACTCCTGGTCAGATGGGGGTTCGTTGGCGGAGGCGGGGGGATTTGAACCCCCGATCCCCGGTTAAGAGGATCCTTCATTAGCAGTGAAGTCCGTTCGGCCGCTCCGGCACGCCTCCAACGCTCATCAACCCTTGCGGATAACAAGCGCCTACCTAGCCTAGCGGGTGCGGGCCGTTCAGATCAAAGCCGCCCCGGTAGGGTAAGAGAGCACACAACCACAAGGAGGACATGGATGGCAGGCAGCGGGCGCGAGTTCACCATCGCGGTGATCGGAGCAGGACCCCGCGGCACCTCATTCATGGAACGCCTCCTCGCCCTGGTGGAGCGCACCGACGCCCGGACCGCCCAGCGCCTGCGGCTGCTCGTCATCGACCCCGCGCCCCACGGACCCGGCCGGGTCTGGGACCCCGAGCAGTCCCCGCTCTACCTGATGAACACCCCGGCCTCCTACCCCACAGCGGCCCCCAGCGACGAGACCCTGGAGCACCTGCCGGCGTCGTCGGTCTCCATCAGCTTCCTCGTGTGGGCCCGACAAAACGGCCTGACCTACGAGGCCACCGATTACCCCACGCGCGCTGACTACGGCCGCTACCTGCGTTGGCTCCAGGAAATGACCACCGAGCGCCTCCAGGACGCCGGCGTGGTGGTCAAGCACCTCCTCACCGAAGTCACCGCCCTCAGCCCCGCAGCGGACGGCTACTCACTCACCCTGGCAGACCGCGAGGATCCCATGGAGGTCAACGCCGCAGTCCTGGCACTGGGCCACCTGCCCGCCCACCTGACGGGAGGCGCCGAGCAGCTGGCGCGCTCAGCCGCGGAACTCGGGCTGCACTACATCCCCGCCTCCGTCCCCACCGACGTGGACTATGCCTCCTTCCCCGCCGGCGAGACCGTCCTGGTACGTGGCATGGGCCTGAACTTCTTCGACCTGATGATCCAGGTGACTGTGGGCCGCGGCGGCGAGTTCGTTCCCGTTCCCGGCGCACCGGCGGGCAGGACCCTGGAGTACCGCCCCAGCGGGGACGAACCGCACCTGGCCGCCGGATCCCGCCGTGGCACCCCGTACCGCGCCAAGACCGTGGTGCCTGGATTTGTGCCCGAGGGCATCGACCTCGTCCATCTCACCGAGCCGGTGCTGGCTGAGCTCCTCGATCAGCACGGACGGCTCGACTTCCGCGAGCACCTGTGGCCGCTCATCGAAGCTGACGTCCGGCATACCTATGAGCGCTTCGGCGGCACCAGCCCGCAGGACTTCGACATCCGCACCCTGGCCCGGCCCTTTGACGGACGCTCCTTCCGCAGCGCGTCTGAGTACCAGACCGCCATGCTGGAGTTCCTCGAGCACGACGCCGCCACCTCAGCTGCGGGCACCGCGAGTCCGGAGAAGATGGCGATCGCGGCTCTGCACGCCGCGCGCATGCGCATCAAGCCTCTGCTGACCGCCCACCAGATCAGCAACGCCAGTCGACTGCACGACGTCGAAGGCTGGTTCGAGTCCCTGGTGGAAGGCCTAGCCAGTGGTCCGCCGCTGCAGCGCATTGAGGAGCTGGCAGCCCTGGCGCGCGCCGGCGTCGTCGAGTTCCTTGGCCCTGATCCGGTCTACGGCGTGGACCGTGAGCACGGCCTGTTCCTGGCCGACTCCCCCACGGTCAGCGGTGCGCGGTACTCGGCAGCGCACATGGTGGAGGCGATGATGCCGCCGAATAAGATTCCTGCCTCAGACTCGCCGCTGGTGCACAGTCTGCTGCAGCAGCACCTGGCCTATCCGGCCGGGCTTGTGGTCAGCGACCATCCCGGCGAGCGCGTGCTGCACAAGGGCTTCGCCGTCACCGAGGCCCCGTACCGGCTGCGCGGCGAGAAGAGCAGCACCGAGGCCCCGCTGTATGTGCTGGGCCTGCAGCTGTCCTCGGTGCACTGGGGCACTGCCATCGCCGCGGAGGCCGGAGGTGATCCGGCCGCTTCGGCACGGACACTGCTGGATGCCCAGGAGGCTGCGGCGGACATCCTACGGCGACTCACAGAGGACGCGGCCTAGCCGTCCTCCCAAAGACCCGGCCGACGTCGTCGTCCCCCTTACTCCTGCCCGCGTGCAGCTTCGTAAGCAGGGGCCGATTCTGGGGCGTAGTCCACCCGGCGCCCCCGCGGATAGTGCACGTCTGCAGCGATGGGAGCAGGCGCCCCGGGCGTGAAGTACGGTGCCAGCCGTTCTCGCAGTCCCGGCTCGCACACGTAGACGAAGGTGCCGCGGATGGCCCGGCTCAAAAGGACCGAGTAGATGTTCCTCACGTACTCCAGCAGATCCTCATCCTCGTACGTGATGCCCAGCCGCGGATTGTTCTCCTTGCCCTTGGCGTCGAAGTAGTTTTCACGGCTGAAGTCGATGCGCTGGTCCTTCTCATTCCAGTAGAGGTCGGGCCCGATGATGACCCCCGCATAGTTCAGGTCATAACCCTGCACGGTGTGAATGGACCCGACTTCCTCCAGCGATGTCTTGGAGTTGATCCAGTCTTTAGACGTGCGGTTCCACTGAAGTCCGTATCCGTCCAGCACAATGTCGTGTGCCGCGGGGTCCTTGCGGCTAACCCATTTCCAGGCGTAGCCAGCCACCAGGCGTGAGAGACCGAACTCGGCGTCCTTGGCGCGAATGGCCTCGTGCATCTGCCGCAGATCCGTAAACATCGCCAGCTCATAGTTCGGGAAGGTCTCGACCTCCGGATGTTCGGAGCGGAGTATGGAACGGACGTAGTCGATGTATCCGCTACCGGCCCGCACCCGAAGCTGGGATTCCAGGCGATGATGCCGTTTCTCGGAGCGGGCGGTTTCCACCATGTCGTCCCATACCGATGTCGGCAGGTCAGCGGGCCTCACGCTCTGTGCGCGATCCAGCAGGAGAATCTGATGCCTGCTCTTGGCTCTGATCCAGTCCCATTGGGTGTGGGTGCTCTCCCCGTCACCGAAGAGCTTCTGGTTGATCTCCGCGAACCGGGTGTTCTGCATCGCGGAGGGCTGGTTGGCGCGGCGGTTCAGGCGGTGAGCCTCATCCACCACCAGAACGTCGTAGTGCTGATCTCCTGCACCTACGGCGAAGGGATCCAGCACCATCGACTTCTCCAGGTACGGGGTCCGTTTGAAGACTTCTGTGACCGAGGCGCGGAGGGACTGCTGGGGAATCACCAGTCCGATGGTGAGGCCTCTCAGCATCTCCCGGTTCTCCTCAGTGAAGAACTCCGCGAACCGGGCGTCGCTGTCGTCCAGGGAGGTGTCTAGGTCCTCGTCGTCGGCGGTGGCGATGTCGATCAGCAGCTTCATCAGGTAGATGGCCACCACGGTTTTGCCCGTGCCGGGCTCGCCCTCCACGATGATCGGCCCACCGGCCTGCTCACGTTCCTGGGGATCCAGGAATCCGCGCACCACGTCCTCGACAGCAATCGCTTGCTCGGGTGTCAGAGCCTTGAACGGGGAGAGTTTGAAGAGGTCATCGTTCTCGATCTCCGGCAGGGTGCGTTCGAAAATTCCCTGGGCGCGCAACTCCTCGAAGATCTCGCGGAAGACTCGGCGGTACTCATCGCGCTCGAAGTAATTGTTGTCGACGATCCCCTTGTTTCGGTTGAGCAGCGAGAACTGCCGCTCACCACCCAGGTACTGAATGAGGAAGGATTCCAGATCCAGGGCCGCTGACTTGTTGAATTTGTCGTCCAGCACAATCTGGACGCGTTTCAGTCCCTCCTTGGCACGCTTGGCCAGATGCTGCTGGAGACGAGAAGCCACGTTGCCGGACTCGCCCACATAGATGGACTTGTTGTTGCGCAGCGTGTACACGGCCGGCCAGTTAGCGTACCGGTCGTCACTCTGGGGCAGGATCGCGATCGCATCCTTGTTGAACGGGTAGCTGCGGATCTCAAAGCTGGTCATATTTGGTGCTCCGCCCCTTTGCCTTCTCCACGGGATACTTTGCCCGAGTCACTTCCAGCTTCTCCAAGACAATCTGCTCGGGGTCCCACCCCATCTTGTCTGCCAGCAGGTAGCAGTAGGTCAGAACATCGGCCAATTCTGCCTGGACCCGTTCCGGCTCTGACGATTCACCCCACTGCACGCATTCCAAGAGCTCACCCGACTCGATCGCTACGCTCTTGATCAAGTTCTCTTGGCTGTGAAACTGCGCCCAGTCGCGCTCAGCAACGAATTCCCGCAGTGCTTCTCGGACCCGTTCAAAGGACATACCCGCCACGCTATCGTGAGCTGGCGTCCAGGTTGGCGATGTTGAGTCGTTCATGGCCCTGCCCGTCCCGCATCAGGAGGTACCCATGACCCGCACACAGGCACCCACACCGTATGCACCCCACGGCGCTGAGCCGTTCTACCGCCAGCTCTCCCCCAGCTGCGGGCTGCGCGTTTCACCCATCGCCCTGGGCACCCTGACCTTCGGCCGCGGCGAGGCCCTGCATCACATGGGCGACCTCGACGCCGACGGTGCCGCCGAGCTGCTCACCCTCGCCCACGAGGCCGGCATCAACCTCATCGACACCGCCAACCTCTACGGCGGCGGCGTGGCCGAGGAGGTGCTCGGCGCAGCCCTGAACAAGGTCGATTTCGCCGAGGACCTCCTGGTCACCACCAAAGCCCGCATGGTCATCGGCGACGGCCCCAACGACGGCGGCGCCTCCCGCTGGCACCTGCTGCGCGAGGTCGACCGTTCCCTGACCCGCCTGGGCCGTGAGCACATTGATCTCTTCTACCTCCACCAGTGGGACGGTCAGACCCCGCTGGAAGAGACCCTGGAGACCATGGACACCCTGGTCCGCTGCGGCAAGATCCGCTACTACGGCGTCTCCAACTACCTGGGATGGCAGCTGCAGAAGGCTCTGCGCGTCTGCGAGGCTAACGGCTTCATCAAGCCGGTCTCCCAGCAGATCCTCTACTCCGCCTACACCCGCACCGCCGAGTACGAGCAGATCCCCTCAGCGCTCGACGCCGGCATCTCCACTCAGCCCTGGAGCCCCCTGAACATGGGACTCCTCACGGGCAAGTGGCGCCGTGGGCAGCAGCCCGAATCCCCGGCCCGCCTGAAGGACGGCACCGGTCAGGAGATGCGCATCCCCGACTGGGAGACCCTCTACCAGGTCGTCGATGCCCTCGAAGAAGTCGCGAACCGCTACGAAGCCACCATCCCACAGGTGGCCCTGGCGTGGACCCTGACCCGCCCCGGCGTCCACAACACGGTGGTCGCCGCCCGCAACGCCGACCAGCTGAAGGACCTGCTCGGCTACGCGGAGCTGGGCCTGAGCGCCGAGGATGTGGACCGCATCAACCAGGTCAGCGACCCTGCGATCATCTACCCGCACTGGCACCAGGCAGACATGGCGACAGACCGCCTGGGCCCGGCCGATGAGGACATCATCGGCACCATCGGGGACCAGGTCGCCGAGCAGTTCGGTGCCCGCGAGTAAGCACGCAGGCGCCTCTCCCGGCCGCGGCCTGCGCCCCTAGAGTGGGGACACCGCCGCGGTGAGCTTGGGCGTGACTTTGTAGTGGCGCAGCTGGGCGCTGACCTTAGGTGCCCCAGATGATGTCCAATCGCACCCAAAACAACGCATGCGCCAAGCGGCGCGGCGAGCACTTCACTGTGTCCGCCGCGCCGCTCAGGCATGGTTTTCACTCCAGCTCCAGGCGGCCTGAGGGGCGCAAGCGCACCAACGGGCCGCGGCCACTGGGGTCACGCGATGTGACAGCCATCACATTAGTGCATGCTTTGGGGTACGTCAAAAGTCGTAGTGGCGCGCGACCAGCTCGTCCACTCGCCCTCCGCGGTGGTCGCTCTTTGGCCACATCTCCCGCCCCTGGAAGGCTCCCCGCTCAGGACCCCCGCCCTGACGCGGGCCTCCACGGTTCGCTGTGCTCGTGTCCGCGCCTCACGGTAAGGTCTACTCCGTGACAACCGCGCTCTACCGCCGATACCGCCCTGACACCTTCGCCGATGTCATTGGGCAGGAGCATGTCACCGGACCCCTGGTGACAGCTCTGGGCAAAGACGCGGTCTCCCACGCCTATCTCTTCTCCGGCCCGCGCGGCTGCGGCAAGACCACCTCGGCACGCATTCTGGCGCGCTGCCTCAACTGCGCACAGGGCCCCACCGGCTCTCCGTGCGGAGAGTGCGAGTCCTGCCGCGAGCTGGCCACCGGCGGACCGGGCTCACTGGACGTCATTGAGATCGACGCCGCCTCCCACGGCGGTGTGGACGACGCCCGCGACCTGCGCGAGCGAGCCACCTTTGCCCCGGTGCGCGACCGGTACAAGATCTTCATCATTGATGAGGCCCACATGGTCACGGCAGCCGGCTTCAACGCGCTGCTGAAGATCGTCGAAGAGCCCCCGGAGCACATCAAGTTCATCTTCGCGACCACGGAGCCGGACAAGGTCATCGGCACCATCCGCTCCCGCACCCACCACTACCCCTTCCGCCTGGTGCCGCCGGAGCCCCTGCTGGACTACTTGGAGCGGCTCTGCGCGGCGGAGAACGTGGCCGTAGCCCCTGGGGTGCTGCAGCTGGTTCTGCGCGCGGGCGGCGGCTCAGTGCGCGACACTCTCTCCGTGTTGGACCAGCTGATCGCGGGCTCCGAGGAGGGCGGGATCGCCTACGACCGGGCTGTGGCGCTGCTGGGCTTCACCCACGCCGCCCTGCTGGACCAGGTGGTGGACGCGGTCGCTGATCTCAATGGTGCCCAGGCGTTCTCCGTGGTGGACCAAGTGGTCCAGTCCGGGCAGGATCCGCGCCGCTTCGTGGAGGACCTGCTCGAGCGGCTGCGCGACCTTATCGTGGTCAAGTCCGTGCCCGAGAACCCCGCAGCCATTCTGCGCGGCGTCCCCGAGGACCAGATCCGGGCGATGACGGCCCAGGCCGCCAAGCTCGGCTCGGCTGAGCTGTCCCGGGCGGCTGATACGACCGCCACCGCACTGACCGAGATGGTCGGCGCCACCTCACCGAGGCTTCACCTGGAACTGCTCATGGCACGCCTGCTGCTGCCCCATGCAGAACAGGGCCACGCCAGCCTCGCCGCCCGCCTAGAGCGGCTCGAACGGCGCCTGGACTTTACGACTGGCGCCGGGGTGACACCCGCCGCCGAAGCACCCAGTGAGGCTGCGGCGCCCAGTCCACCCGAGCAGCCCACACCGCATGACGACGACGGCTGGGCCACTCCCGGTGTCAGCTGGGGTCCGCCCACCACCCCGGATCCGGTCGGACCCTCGACTCCCGAACCGGTCCGCGCCACCTCCGGTCAGCCAGAATCTGGGCCGGCCGCCTCGGAACCCTCGCCCAGTGATTCGGGTGAGACTGAGCAGGGCTGGGGCCAGGAGCCGGCGTCGTCGTCTCCAGCACCCGGGCGCCCACGCCATGACCAGAGCCGGGAGTCGCACGGCCAGCCCACTCAGGGACGGGAGACGCACGCTCGCCAGCATCAGGGAGCAGGCCCCCACGAGCGCCCGAGTGCCCCCCAGTGGGATGCCTCGCCCCAGCAGGCGCCGGGCGCCCCCGCGGCGGCACCGCCCTCTGCCCCTGCTCAGCAAACCGCACCGCAGCAGCAGCCTTCTCAGGCGCAGCGGTCCGCGGCGTCCTCCCCCTCCGGACAGCAGGGCGGTCGCGGCGGATCAGAAATGATGCAGCGGGCCTGGCCCGACATTGTCGAAGCCATGAAGTCCCGGTCACGCATGCTCTGGATGCTCGTCAAGGGCAACGTGAGCGTGACGGGCTTCGATGGAGCCACCCTCACCCTGGCCTTCGCGAATGAAGGAGCCCGCAACACGTTCTCCAACCGCAAAGGTGAGGACGCGCTGAACGAGGCGATTCAGGAAGTTCTCGGCATGCAGGTCAGATATGACCTGGTCACCGGAGGTGCTCCCCCGACAGGTGGTGGGGCGCCCCCAAAAGCTGAAGGCCGGAGCACTCCGGCCGCCGCTGAGGAACCCCCCGCAGACTGGGACACCCCCACCGAACCACCCGCCTCCTCCGAGGACGACTGGTCGGCGCCTTCTGCCTCCTCACCGCAGCCCACAGCGCCTTCACCGGTATCAGCCTCGTCACCCACGCCAGCCACGCACCAGGACAACCCTGAGCGCGGGTGGACCGACGCCGGCGCTCAGCAGGGCGCCGGATCACCTAGCTCCGCTTCGGACTCCGTACCGAGCCCCGCACCCCAGAGCTCCACGACCCAGGGCCCTGCCCCCCAGGAGACTGAGTCGACCTCCGCGCGCCCGGCTCACCATGCACCACCGGAGAAACCGGTCATCCCCGCTTTCGCCCGCCGCGCCGGCGGCTCCGCTCCGGCGGCAAGCAGCGGCGCCTCGGTTCAGCAGACAACTCCGGCGGCACCCGCCAGTGAGGCGGGGAGCCGGGCGGCAGAGATCCGTCAGCGCCTGGCTGCCCGACGCCCCACACTTCAGGAGCCTCCGCCGGATCCCTTCGGCGATGTGCCCCCGGACCCGATGTATGACAACACCCCTCCCCCGGACTGGGCCGAGGCAGCCGCTCCGTCGTCAGACATGGACGACATCCCCAGTGACGACGACGTCACCCTGGAGCACTCCGGCGTCTTCGGCCGCCGGGCGATCGAGCGCATCCTCGGCGGCGTGCTCATCGAAGAACGGAGCCTGCGCGAGGACGAGGCGTAGGCGCCGTAGACTGATCCAGTTCCCCCCACGGAAGACCCCACAGGAAGGGCACCGGCAGCAGCGTGTACGAAGGCGCAGTCCAGGACCTGATCGATGAGCTCGGCCGACTTCCGGGCATCGGCCCCAAATCCGCTCAGCGGGTGGCCTTCCACATCCTGGAGGCCGACGCCGCGGATATGAAGCGCCTAGCCGAGGCCATCAGGACGGTCAAGGAGAAGGTCCAGTTCTGCGAGATCTGCTTCAACGTCTCCGAGGAATCCCGCTGCCGGATCTGTCAGGATGAACGCCGCGATGCTTCGCTGATCTGCGTGGTCGAAGAGTCTAAGGACGTCATGGCCATTGAGCGGACCCGCTCCTTCCGCGGCAGGTACCACGTGCTCGGCGGCGCCATTAATCCCATCGCCGGAATAGGCCCTGATCAGCTGCACATCCGCGAGCTGCTCACGCGCCTCTCGGATGAGACGGTCCAGGAGGTCATCATCGCCACCGACCCGAACCTGGAGGGCGAGGCGACCGCCACCTACCTGGTGCGCATGCTCTCAGCGGTGGGCATCACCATCACGCGCCTGGCCTCGGGCCTGCCAGTCGGCGGGGACCTCGAGTACGCCGACGACGTCACGCTCGGCCGCGCTTTCGAAGGCCGCCGCTCCGTCTCCTGAAGCGGCTCGAAAGAGCCTCGCGACCGCTGCATCACGAAGAGTAATTAAACCGTGATGGGGATAACTCTGCTCGATTTAGATTCATGCAATTCTGTATCGCGGATCGCAGTCGACGTAAGGCATCCCCGGCGCCGGGCTGATTCAGGCGGTTTATTTTCCAGAATGTTTCGCGCACCCCATTTCCTCCCGTCTGGCGGCATCACCATTAGGAAAGCCGATTTTCCGGCACTACGGTCAACAACACCCGGGTCTGCCCCCACGCCGCTCCCGCACTGGAGCCGTGAGCAGGTCCGGGAACTCGCACACCACTGATCGACCTTTGACACGAGACTGAGGTACCGGACTGATGGATTCCACAACCCCTTGGATGCGCTTCGGCGCCCTGAGCGCCGCCGCCCTTCTGGCCCTGACCGCCTGCGGTAACGGTAATGACAATGGCAACGGCACCGATGCCAACGGTGATGACGCAGGCGACGGCGAGACACTCACCATCGCCCTCAACGGCGAAGAACCCTATTCCTGGATTGACACGGAGACCGGTGAGCCCACTGGCGCCACCATCGCCATTGCTGAAGAGATTTTTGGCGAACGAATGGGCTACGACCTGCAGATCGAAGAGGAGCCCACTTGGGGCAACCTCATTCCCGGACTGACCAACGGACACTGGGACGTGGTCTCCGCGGGCATGTCCATCAACGCAGAGCGCTGCGCCGAAGCAGCCTTCGGCGAGCCTGAGCTGGTCTACACCACTGCACTCCTGGTCCCCGAGGGCAATCCTGAGGGAGTAGAGAATTTCGAGGATCTTCAGGGCACGGACCTCAATGTGGTCGCGATGAGCGGTGCTATTGAGCCCGGGTGGCTGGAGGAACTGGGCATCGAACACGACACGGTGGACTCCCCGGATGACGGGATCGACTTTGTCCAGGGCGGCCGCGCTGATGTCTTTGCGCTGACCGCCATCTCCTTGGAGACCATGGCCGGAGACATCGACGGGCTGGAGGTCACCGACTCCTTCATCCATGAGTTCTCCGTGGGCGCCCACGCCTTCCGCAGCGGGGACGAGGATCTCGTCAACGAGTTCAACGAACACCTGGCAGAACTCCAGGACTCCGGTGAGTACCTGGAGATCGTCAGCGAGTTCGGCTTCACCGAAGATGAGATGCCCCCCAGCGACCTCACCGCACAGCAGCTGTGCGAGGAAGATCCCGCGGAGCTGACTGAGCAGTACGCCCAAGACTGATCCTCACCCGCACCCGTTGACGTGTTCTGCGGCCGGCCCTGACAAGGAGCCGGCCGCAGAGCATGTCACCCCACCTACTGCTCACAAGGGGAAGATCTGTGGATTTCTTCGCCGACTGGCCTGACTACTTCGACGTGGTGATCGCCTGGTCCGACCGGTTGCTGGCCGGCCTCTGGACCACCATTCAGCTGACCATCTTCGGTGGAATGCTGGCCTTCGCCGTCGCCATCGTCCTGGGGCTGATGGCCAGCAGCCCCAGCCTGTGGCTGCGCGCACCGGCACGCATCATCATCGAGTTCTTCCGCGGCGTCTCACTGGTGGTCGTCCTCTTCCTGCTGCTCTACGTTCTGCCGCAGGTGTGGATGCGCAACCCGGACCTTCCCTTTGAGGAACTCATCCGCAACACGTTCCTCCTGGGCGTGCTCGCTCTCGGCATCAATTACGGCGCCTATGGCGCTGAGGCAGTCCGCGCCTCACTGACCACAGTCCCCAAGGGGCAGTGGGAGGCGACGACGGCCCTGTCGATGTCCTGGCCCCACAAAATACGCCGGATCATCTTTCCCCAGGCCTGGGCGCTGATGCTTCCCTCACTGACGAATCTGTGGGTGCACCTGCTCAAGGGCAGCGCGATCGCCTACATCATCCCCTTCGTCTCTGACTTCACCGCCGAGCTCAACCAGCTGCGCCGACCCACCGACATCTGGTTCTCCCATGCCTTCATCGGCCTGATCACCTACTTCATCCTGGCGCTGATCATCACCCTGTTCATGCAGGCGCTTGAGGCACGGGCCAAGCACAAGCTGGGACGCGGCCCCTCCCTGCGAGAGATCCTCTCCCCTGAGCCCAAGGCCGCCAGGCTTGGAGGTGCCGCATGACTCTCCCACTGACTCTGCGCACCGGCACCATCCGTGCCGCCGAGATCGATGACCCCACGATGGTCGATGAACAAGAGGTCCGCGAAAGCCCGTTCTGGGACTGGGGCTTCGCCCTCGACGCACTGCCCGAGATGCTCCTGGCATTCCTCCAAGTCACCCTCGTGGTCACCGTGCTGGGCACCATCATCGCCGCCATCTTAGGACTGATCATCGCCGTCCTCATCACGGTCCTGCCCAGGCCGCTGGCGTGGATCGTGCGCTGGAGCGCCAACTTCATCCGCATGACACCCATCGTGGTGCAGCTGATCTTCGTCTTCTGGACGTTTCTGTGGATGGATGCGATGACCATCGGCATCATCGTCTTCGGCGTCCACTACGCCACCTATATGTCAGAGGTCTACCGGGCCGGCATCGAATCCGTACCCAAGGGCCAGTGGGAGGCGACGACGGCGCTGTCCATGTCCGCCGTGCGCACCTGGCGCAAGGTCGTGATCCCCCAAGCGCTGCGCTCCACGGTGCCCTCGCTCGGCAACTACGCGATCTCCATGTTTAAGGACACCCCGTTCCTCATCGTCATCTCCGTGGCGGAAATGGTCACCGTCGCGGGACAGATCGGTGCCCCCACGTTCCGCTACACCGAGGTCTACGTCATCGCAGGACTGATCTTCCTGGCCGCCAGCTATCCCACCGCCGTTCTGGTCAATCGATTGGAGAAGCGTCTTGCCTACGCCCACTGATTCCCCGTCCCCCGCCGAGACCGACACCCCCGTCATTGAGTTCCGGGACGTGGAGAAGCGCTTCGGGGAGAACATCGTCCTCAAAGACCTGAACTTCACCGTGGCCCGCGGCGAACGCGTCACCCTCATCGGACCGTCCGGTTCCGGGAAGACCACCATCCTGCGCCTGGTCATGACCCTGGAGGAGCTCACCGGCGGCTATATCTTCATCGACGGTGAACCGCTGACCCACCAGGAGAAGGACGGCAAGCGCGTGCCGGTCTCCAAGAAACAGCAGAAGAAGCTGCGCACTCGCATCGGCATGGTCTTCCAGCAGTTCAACCTCTTCCCCAACATGACGGTGCTGGAGAACATCATCGAAGCACCCATCCACGTATTAGGCCGGCCCAAGAAAGAGGCCATTGCCAAGGCCCACTCCCTTCTGGACCAGGTCGGGCTGCCGGATAAGGCCGATGCCCACCCCACCAGCCTCTCCGGCGGGCAGCAGCAGCGCGTGGCCATCGCCCGGGCCCTGGCCATGGACCCGGAGATCCTGCTGCTGGATGAGGTGACCTCAGCCCTGGATCCAGAGGTCGTCGGAGACGTGCTGGGCATCCTGCGCGAGGTCGCAGACTCCACCAACGTCACCATGCTCATCGTCACCCATGAGATGGGCTTTGCCCGCGACGTCTCCCACAAAGTGATGATGTTCGACGGCGGGCGCGTGGTCGAGGAGGGCCCTCCGGAGAAGATCTTCACCCACCCCGAGCACGAGCGCACACAGAAGTTCTTGGGGGCGGTGCTGGGAGACAAATAAGCACTCCGCCCACATACCGGGACGGCGTCGTCGCGCCCATGCATGATGACCCGTGCCGGAATAGACTGTGTCCGATTACCCACCACACACTCACCGGGAGTGAGAACCACACGCATGAGTCTGATCGTCCAGAAATACGGCGGTTCCTCTGTCCAGGATGCCGAGAGCATCAAACGGGTCGCCAAACGCATTGTGGAGACCAAGAAGGCCGGCAACCAGGTGGTGGTCGTGGTCTCCGCCATGGGAGACACCACCGATGACCTGCTGGATCTCGCCGACCAGATCTCCTCCAAGCCGCCGCTGCGCGAGATGGACATTCTGCTGTCCTCCGGCGAGCGCATGTCCATGGCCCTGCTGGCGATGGCCATCCACGAGCTCGGCGAGGCCGCGCAGTCCTTCACCGGCTCCCAGGCCGGCATGATCACCGACGCGATCCACGGCAAGGCCCGCATCATCGAGGTCTCCCCCGCTCGCGTGCAGGAAGCGGTCGACGCCGGACAGATCGGCATCGTGGCGGGCTTCCAGGGCATGAGCCGGGAGTCCAAGGACATCACCACCATGGGTCGCGGCGGATCCGATACCACCGCCGTCGCCCTGGCCGCCGCGCTCGGCGCCGATGTCTGCGAGATCTACACCGACGTCGACGGCGTCTTCACCGCCGATCCGCGCGTGGTCAAAACCGCCAAGAAGATCGACGTGATCTCCAGCGAGGACATGCTGGAGATGGCCGCTGCCGGCTCCAAGGTGCTGCACCTGCGCAGTGTGGAGTACGCCCGCCGCTTCGGCGTGAAGCTGCACGTGCGCTCCAGCTTCTCCCAGCTGGAAGGCACCTGGGTCATCCCAGACGATAAAGACAAGGTCACCCTCCAGGAAGGCGAACCATTGGAACAGCCCATCATCTCCGGCGTCGCCCATGACGCCTCCGAAGGCAAGCTCACCATCACCGGTGTGCCCGACGTTCCGGGCAAGGCCGCCGAGATCTTCAACCTGATCGCCGAGGCCGGCATCAACATCGACATGATCGTCCAGGACGTCTCCCTGGAGACCAAGACCACCAACATCTCCTTCACCCTGCCCGGCGCCGACGGCCCCCTGGCCGAGGACGTGCTGACCAAGCATCAGGAGGAGATCGGCTTCAAGGACCTCGACTTTGTGCCGCGCGTGGGCAAGGTCTCGCTGGTTGGCGGCGGCATGCGCACCCATCCCGGCGTCTCCGCGAAGTTCTTCAGCGCCCTGCGCGACGCCGGCATCAACATCGGCCTGATCTCCACCTCCGAAATCCGCGTCTCCGTGATCACCGATGTGGAGCTGCTGGACAAGGCCGTGAAGGCCATCCACACCGCGTTCGGCCTGGACTCCGATCAGGAGGCCACCGTCTACGCCGGCACGGGGCGCTGAGACCGACTCGCCCACTGCGTCAGACACAGCTTGGGGCGGCAGGTTCCGGAATCGGATTCCTGCCGCCCCAAGTCTTCGGTGCGAGGTGATACGACCATGATGTTAGTCGCAAGCACAGAGAAATTTCAGCACTTTTCAGGATTGAACCTGATTTCTGAAAGCGAGCATCACAGCCGCGCCCAGGCTCACGACGCCGCCGTCTCCCGCTATACGCAGGGGTTCCTGGCTCGCCGGCATGCCGGGAAGAAGCACCCGGTCGAGGACTTTCTCTTTACGTACTACTCGCACACTCCCGGCCAGCTCGCGCGCTGGCATCCCGGCGTCGGACAGGTCCTCGAAGGGGCGGGCGCGGGGCCGCAGGCCAGCTGGAAGTTCTACACCCCGGTCGACGACGGCACCTCCACCGGTGGAGTTACGGTTGACGCTGCCCGCTTCTGCCAGGACCGGGCGGTGATGATCGACTTCGCCCGCCACCTGCTCAGCAGCACGGCAGCACAACCTGCCCAGCTCGGATGCTTCGGACTGCACGAGTGGGCCATGGTCTATCGCTCCGAGAAACACGGCCAGCGCCACGACCAGGTACCTCTGCGCTTGGGAGCGGAGGGCACCGATGAGGTGGTGGAGTCACTGCGCATCAGGTGCACCCACTTTGACGCGTTCCGGTTCTATACACCCTCAGCCCAGCCGCTCAACGCGCTGCAGCCCACGCGCGAGACCCAGATGCAGATGGAGCAGCCGGGCTGTCTGCACGCCAATATGGACCTCTACAAATGGGCCTACAAGCTCATTCCGGCCGTCAGCAGCGACCTTCTGCTGGAGTGCTTCGACCTGGCCTGGCGGATCCGCGAGCTGGACATGCGCGCCTCCCCCTATGACCTGCAGGACTGGGGCTACGAACCGGTGCGCATCGAAGAGCCCGCCGGCAGAGCCGAGTACACCCGCGCCCAGCGCGCCTTCTCTGAAGAGGCCCAGGTGCTGCGTGGGAAGATCCTGGCAGTTCTCGACCGGCTTGATCAGCTCACTGCCTGACATCCCGCCGGGCACCCTCCGACCGGGGCCCCGTGGGATGCCCGTCCGCGATCCCGCGGTGAAACATTCTGCGGGCCAGTCGTGCTCCCACTGCCTATCGCCCCGCTTATTGTTTCACCGGAGACCCTTCAGGACCGGAGCATGAAACAGCAGCGGGATGCGAGGGGCCCGGGCTCAGGCGTTGGCGCCGGCAAGGACCTTCTGGCACTGGTCCAGCAGCTCGCGCATCTGCGCGGCAGTATGGCGACCGTTGAAGATCTCCGTGCCGTTCTCGAAGGTCTTGCCAGCCGAGAGCGGGCCGGCGTTGACGGCGTCGTACCCCAGAGAGTCGATGAAGTTAATGACCAGGCGGGTGGCGTCGTCGTCATCGGAGGCCACGGCTAGGGCCCGGCGCTTGGGGTCACCGGCGGGGTAGGAATCGACCTCGATGTCGCCGTAGCCGATGTGATTCAGGGTCTTGACCAGGCGAACGTCGCCGAAGAACTCGGCGATGACCTCAGATGTGGAGTGGCCCGACTCGAACTCCTCCATGATGCCGTCCACCGGTGCCCAGTAGTTCATGGTGTCGATGACCACGTGGCCGGCCAGCACCGAGGTGTCGATGCTGCGGTACTTGTGCAGCGGCACCGCCACGATGATGATGTCGCTGCCGCGCAGCTCCTCCTTGTCCACGGCCACGGCACCGGGGACGATGACCTCGGTGAGCAGCTTGATCTCCGAGGCCGGGCGGCTCGTGGCGATCTTCACGCTGTGCCCGGCCCGCACGGCCTGACGGGCGACGGCGGTACCCACACGTCCGGCACCCAGAATTCCGATCTTCATAGCTGGTCCTCATCTCCCTCAAGGCAGGCGGCACTATTTCTAATTTGAAAGAACGCCGTAGGCGGGGACCCTGTTCCCCACTGTGGGCAGCACCACACCAGCTGCCGCGGCAAGGCGGCGACGACCGCCCCGACCAGCCCTGTGCCCCGAGCGCCGGGAACCCCCGCCGACGGGTAGACTTGACGGGCAAGCTCGCGGAGCGTTCGGTCTCGAGCGTGAGACGGCACTTTCGCGGGCGCTCACCCGTATCTGTCTCACGCAGGAGAATTCATGCCGCGCATCATCGTCGAGGTCATGCCCAAACCCGAGATCCTCGACCCGCAGGGCAAGGCCATCGTCAACGCACTCCCCCACCTGGGCTTCACCGACTTCTCCGGTGTCCGGCAGGGCAAGCGCTTTGAACTGACCGTCGACGGCGAGGTCACCGAGGAGATCCTCGAGCAGGCCCGCAAGGCCGCCGCCGAGATGCTCTCCAACCCGGTGATCGAAGACGTCGTCGCCGTCCGGGTCGACGAGGGTGACGCATCGGCATGAGCGTTGAGACTCCCCTGATCGGCGATTTTTCCTCCTCACCCGCCGAGGCGCTCGACGGCGCCCGCGTCGGCGTGGTCACTTTCCCCGGCACCCTGGATGACCGCGACGCCGCACGCGCCGTGCGCCTGGGTGGCGGCACCGCCGTGCCCCTGTGGCACGCGGACGACTCCCTGCACGGGGTCGACGCCGTGGTGCTGCCCGGCGGATTCTCCTACGGCGATTACCTTCGCGCCGGCGCCATTGCCCGCTTCGCTCCGGTCATGGGCACCCTGGTGAAGGAGGCCTCGGCCGGCTCGACGTCGTCGTCCCCCCTGCCGGTGCTGGGCATCTGCAACGGATTCCAGATCCTCACCGAAGCGCATCTGCTGCCCGGCTCCATGATCAAGAACAACCACCTGAAGTTCATCTGCCGGGACCAGGCGCTGCGCGTGGAGAATAACCAGACCGCGTGGACCAGCCAGTTCACCGACGACGAGATCATCGCCATCCCCCTGAAGAACCAGGATGGTCAGTACGTGGCCGACGACGCCACCCTCACTCAGCTCGAGGAGGAGGGCCGCGTGGTCTTCCGCTACGTGGGCGGCAATCCCAACGGCTCCCGCAACGACATTGCCGGGATCACCAATGAGGCCGGCAACGTGGTGGGGCTGATGCCTCACCCCGAGCACGCGGTGGAGGGCGGCTACGGCCCCGATGACACCACCGGCATGCGTAACGGCACCGACGGACTGACCCTGTTCACCTCCGTCATCTCATCCCTGGCAGGAGGCACCAAATGACCGAGCAGGCAGCTGAGCAGCCCACCGCTGCAGAGCAGACGGTCCAGGAGACGCAGTTCAACATCGACACCGTCGAGAACGCCTCCGCCACCCCGGACACCGACCTTCCCTGGGCCGAGCTGGGGCTGAAGGAGGACGAGTACCACCGGATCGTGGAGATCCTGGGGCGTCGCCCCACCGCCGCCGAGCTGGCCATGTACTCGGTGATGTGGTCCGAGCACTGCTCCTACAAGTCCTCCAAGGTCCACCTGCGCCAGTTCGGCGAGAAGGTTACCGAGGAGATGAAGAAGGACCTGATGGTGGGCATCGGCGAGAACGCCGGGGTCACCAACCTCGGTGACGGCTGGGCCGTGACCTTCAAGATCGAATCCCACAACCACCCCAGCTACGTGGAGCCCTACCAGGGTGCGGCCACCGGCATCGGCGGTATTGTGCGCGACATCATCTCCATGGGCGCCCGGCCGGTGGGCGTGATGGATCCCCTGCGCTTCGGCGACATCGACCACCCGGACACCAAGCGCGTGCTGCCCGGTGTAGTCTCCGGCATCGGCGGATACGGCAACTCCCTGGGCCTTCCGAACGTGGGCGGTGAAGTCGTGTTCGACTCCGTCTACCAGGACAACCCGCTGGTCAACGCCCTGGCCGTGGGCGTGATGCGGCACGAGGACATCCGGCTGGCCAATGCCTCCGGCGTCGGCAACAAGGTGGTGCTCTTCGGTGCCCGCACCGGCGGCGACGGCATCGGCGGAGCCTCCGTGCTGGCCAGCGAGTCCTTCGACGACTCCAAGCCCTCCAAGCGTCCAGCCGTGCAGGTGGGCGACCCCTTCGCCGAGAAGGTGCTCATCGAGTGCTGCCTGGAGCTGTTCAAGAACGAGCTCGTGGAGGGCATCCAGGACCTGGGCGCGGCCGGCATCAGCTGCGCCACGTCCGAGCTGGCCTCCAACGGCGAGGGCGGCATGCACGTGGAGCTGACCAACGTGCTGCTGCGCGACCCCACCCTGACGCCCGGCGAGATCCTCATGTCGGAGTCCCAGGAGCGCATGATGGCCGTGGTGACTCCCGAGAACACCGCACGGTTCGAAGAGGTCATGGCCAAGTGGGGCGTGGAGTACTCCTGGCTCGGCGAGGTCACCGACACCGGACGACTGATCATCGACTGGAACGGTGAGACGATCGTCGACGTCGATCCGCGCACCGTGGCCCACGATGGCCCGGTCTATGAGCGTCCCTATCACCGCCCCTCCTGGCAGGACGAGCTCCAGGCCGATACCTTCCGCGCCTCGGAGGCGGCCAAGGATCTGCCGAGCACGGCGGAGGAGCTGGGTGCCGCCGTCGTCGAGCTCATGTCGCAGCCCAATATGGCTGACGCCTCCTGGATCACCGATCAGTTTGACCGGTTCGTGGGTGGCAACACCGCGCTCTCCCAACCCGACGACGCCGGCGTGATCCGTGTGGACGAAGAGTCCGGTCTGGGCGTGGCGCTGTCCACCGACTGCAACGGGCGCTACGCCTACCTGGACCCCTATGCCGGGGCACAGCTGGCCCTGGCCGAGTCCTACCGGAACGTGGCGACCTCGGGAGCGATCCCCATGGCCGTCTCCGACTGCCTGAACTTCGGCTCCCCCGAGGACCCGGAGATCATGTGGCAGTTCGCCGAGGCGGTCCGAGGCCTGGCCGATGCCTGCATGGAGCTCGGCGTGCCGGTGACCGGAGGCAACGTCTCCCTGTACAACCAAACGGCCGGCCGCGCCATCCACCCGACCCCCGTGGTGGGCGTGCTGGGCAAGTTCGACGATGTCTCGCGCCGGACCCCCTCCGGATTCCAGCGCTGGGCCGATGGGCAGGCGATCTACCTCCTGGGCGTGACCCGCGATGAACTGGACGGCTCCGAGTTCGCCCGCATGCGCGGTCACCTGGGCGGCACTCCGCCGAAGGTGGACCTGGCCGCGGAGAAGGTCCTGGGTGAAATTCTCATCAACGCTTCCCGCGACGGAATGATCGACTCCGCCCACGATCTCTCCGAAGGTGGCCTGGCCGCAGGACTGGCCGAGATGAGCCTGCGCTTCGGCGTCGGAGCGCGCGTGGCCATCGATGAGCTGTGCGAGCGAGACGGCATCGACCCGTTCACCGCACTGTTCAGCGAATCCCAGGCTCGGGCACTTGTTGCCCTGCCGCGTTCGGAGGAGCTGCGCTTCACTGATATGACCACCGCCCGCGGCGTCTCCGCGATCCGCATCGGCGTGGTGGATGCGGAGTCCGGTGGCCTTGAGGTGACCGGTCCCTTCGAGGACGGCAGCTTCGCCATCGCCCTCGATGAGCTGAAGGAGGCGTGGAGCAGCGTGCTGCCCAGCCGCTTCGACACCCTGATCGAGGCCACCGAAGCCGTGCGTCAGGAGAAATAACCTTCGCCGCGGCGCTGCGCCGCTGCGTTCCTCGGGGCGGGCTGGTCGCTAAGACCGGATCCCGCCTCGGGGTGCATCTGGGGACGTCTCAGACCCCGAGGGATGCCTGTACGGAGAGCAGCGTCTGGGCGGAGGAGCGCAGAAGCTGCGCCTCAGCGTCGGAGAACGGCGTGGTCAGTACCGGCTGCGCCCCGCCGGCCGAGACCACGGACGGCAGGGAGAGCGCGGTGCCGCTGATGCCGAGGAAATCGTCAACAACGCTGCTCACCGGCAGGATCGCGTGCTCATCGCGCAGGATGGCCTCCACAATGCGCACCGCGGAGAGCCCGATGCCGTAGTTGGTGGCTCCCTTGCCGGCGATCACCTGGTAGGCGGCGTTGCGCACCTCATCGGTCAGTGTCGCCAGTTCTCGGGGTTCGAAGACCCGCTGGCCCTGACGCTCCCACTCCAGCAGCGGAGTGACACCGATAGTCGCCGCGGACCACAGGGGGAACTCCGTATCGCCGTGCTCACCGACGATGTGGGCGTGCACGCTGGAACGCGCCACGCCAGCGCGCTGAGCCAGCTTCCAGCGCAGCCGGGCCGTGTCCAGCACAGTTCCGGAGGAGAAGACCCGGTGCGGGGGCAGTCCGGAGACGCGCTGGGCGGCAACGGTGAGCACGTCGCAGGGGTTGGTCACCAGCAGGTAGATCGCCTCGGGAGCACGCTCCAGCAGCTGGGGCATCATGCTCCGCAGAATCTCGACATTGGTGCCGGCCAGATCCAGCCGGGTCTGGCCGGGACGCTGCTTGGCTCCGGCGGTAATGACGACGACGTCGGCCCCCTCCACGTGCGCAAGGTCTGCTCCGCCGTCGATATCGGTGGCACCGGTGAACTGGCTGCCGTGGGCGAGGTCCAGCACCTCGGCCTGTACCTTCGCTTCGTCAATGTCGTAGAGCCGCACATGCCGGGCCACACCCCGGATCATGGCGGCATAGGCCGTGGCGGTGCCCACGCTTCCTGCGCCCACTATGGCCAGGGTGGAGTTCTCGATAGCGCTCATGCGGCAAGCCTACACACGCATCCGCGAGTGGGAAGGTTCGGTCAGGAGGAGGCGGCCAGGGCCTTCAGCCATCGCCGACTCTGACGGGGGCTGCGCAGGCGCACCACGCTCAGATTCGCAAAAGCGACCTTCAAAGGTCGGAACCACAGGCTTCAGCGCGTCCCGGGTCCGCCACCCCCACCGAATCACGGGGTCGGCATCGGTGAAGAACGTGTGCAGGGCAGGCTCGACGTTCCCGTTCCACAGCTCGCGGCGTTCTAGCCGGCGCTTCACCGTGCGCCGCACAAGTCGCTGCATCTGCACCCGTGCGGGATAGTCCAACCACACCAGAGTGTCCGCGCGGGAGCCCCAGAATCTCCGCCATCTGCGTGCACAGAGTGGTCTTGCCCGAGCCGCTGGCACCGGCGACGGCAATGCGACGCGGGGTCCAGGTGATCGGCTGCTCAGCGGTGCGCACTGGCCAAGCCTCATAGCCGCCCCCTCGCCTCAAGAATTAACTAGATGATCTAACTACCTGTACCATCAGGGCATGTACGACGACGTCGCCACTTTGCGCACACTGCAGGCCATTCAGGTGCTCAACGACTCTCTGGACCGGATGCACAGCAACCTCACACGTGCCATGGGAATGCACACCTCGGACCTGCGGGCCCTGCGCATGCTGGCGATCCGGGAGCAGCAAGGCAGCACGGTGACCCCACACGCGCTGGCCGCGCACCTGGGCATCACCACGGCCGCGGCAACCTCCCTCGTCGACCGTCTGGTTGCTCAGGGATACGCCCAGCGGCAGCGGCATCCACACGACGGCCGCTCGCGCATAGTGATTCTGACCCCGCGCGCCCGTCAGCACTTCTTTCAGCACTTCGGGGGGCATCTGCAAGCAATGCGCGAACTGATGGAACCCATGGACACCCCTACCCTGCACAGCATCGCGGAGTTCCTCGAGGCTCTCGCAGCCCGAGTAGTAGATCCGTCCGGCACCGCACCAGCTCTCCACGAAAGGGACTCCCCATGACCCCCGCAGAGTCACAGCCGGTCACCCGGCGCAGCATGCGCCGCGCGCGATCCCATCCACGAGGGCTGCGCATCCTCCTGCCCGCGGTGCTGGCGGTGGTATGGCTAGCGTGGACCGCGTGGGGCGGACAGACGTTCGGGAACCTGTCCGAGGTCACCACCAATGACCAAGCCACCTTCCTCCCGGCCGATGCGGAGTCCACCCGCGCCCTGGAGCTCCAGGAGCGCTTCAGCGACCAGGACGCCGTCCCCGCGACCATCGTCGCGGAGTTCAGCGACGGTGAGCTCACCCCAGAGGCGATGAGCAGCGCGGAGGACCTCGCTGAGCAGGCAGCTCAGGTGGAGGGTGCGGACCAGGTCATCCCGCCCCAGCCCTCCGAAGACGGTGCGGCCCTTCAAATACTGGTCCTGCTGGATGAGGAGGCCGCGGAGAACGGGGCCCTGGAGGAGCTGCGCGATCTGGTGACCGAGACCTTCGACGAAGACCAGTGGCAGGCCTATGTCACCGGTCCAGCCGCCCTCTCAGCGGATCTGTCGGGGGCGTTCGCCGGGATTGACGGCATCCTGCTGCTAGTGGCAGTGGCCGCGGTGTTCATCATCCTCATCATCGTCTACCGCTCCGTGCTCCTGCCGGTTCTGGTGCTGCTGTCCTCTGTCGGAGCGCTGTGCGCGGCCATCACTGTGGTCTTCTTCATGGCCCAGCAGGGCTGGATCCAGCTCAACGGCCAGGTGCAGGGCATCCTCTCCATCCTGGTCATCGGCGCCGCCACCGACTATTCCCTGCTCCTGGTGGCCCGGTACCGCGAGGAACTGGGGCGTTCCGAGAACCGGTTCACCGCACTGGGAACCGCCGTGCGACGCTCGGCTCCGCCCATTCTGGCCTCCGGAGGCACCGTGGCGGTGGCCCTGCTGTGCCTGCTCTTCTCTGACCTGAACTCCAACCGGGCATTAGGACCGGTGGCCAGCACGGGCATCGTCTTCTCCATGGCTGCCACCCTGACGTTCCTGCCCGCACTGCTTGCGCTGACAGGTCGGCCAGCGTTCTGGCCCAAGGTGCCCCACGTGGAGACCGACACCTCAGCCTCCCAGTACACGCTGTGGCGCCGGACAGCCGGAATGGTGCGCCGCCGTCCGCGCACCGTCTGGGTGGTGGTCACCCTGCTGCTGCTAGTCAGTGCCGCCGGAGTCACCCAGCTGAAGGCCAGCGGCGTGCCCCAGTCGGATCTGGTGCTGGGCCAGACGGATACCCGTGACGGACAGGCGCTGCTTGAGGAGCATTTCGACGCCGGCACAGGCGCCCCCACCTCCGTTTTCGTCGACGCCGGTGAGGCGCAGGAGGCCCTGGACCTGGTCTCCGGCACCGACGGCGTGGCCAGCGCCTATCTGGTGGCTGAGAATAATGCTCCCGCCGGCGATCCTCAGCAGGCCCATGAGGTCGACGGCGTCGTACAGATCTCCGCCACCCTGGACAGCCCCGGGGACTCGCTGGAGGCCGAGGAGACCGTGCGTCAGCTGCGCGCCGAGCTGGCTGAGCTGGAATCTGAGGCGTTGGTCGGCGGCACTACCGCCACGCAGCTGGACACCAACGACACCGCCCAGCGCGATCTCCTGGTGATCATCCCCCTGGTGCTGGTGGCGATCACCGTGATCCTGGTGCTGCTGCTGCGCTCGGTGGTGACTCCGCTGCTGCTGCTGAGCACCACCGTGCTCTCATACCTCTCGGCGCTGGGAATCTCCGCACTGGTCTTCAACCACGTCTTCGACTTCCCCGGTGCCGATGCGAGCGTGCCCCTCTTCGGCTTCATGTTCCTGGTGGCACTCGGGGTCGACTACAACATCTTCCTCATGACCCGCGCCCGGGAGGAGACGCCCGAACACGGACCCGCTGAGGGAGTGCTGCGCTCGCTGGTGGTCACCGGCGGGGTCATCACCAGCGCCGGCATCGTGCTGGCGGTGACGTTCATGGCGCTGGCGGTGCTGCCGCTGATGTTCATGGTGCAGCTGGCGTTCCTGGTGGCGGTGGGAGTCTTCATCGACACCTTCATCGTCAGGACCCTTCAGGTGCCGGCGCTGTGCGTGCACGTCGGTCGCGGCATCTGGTGGCCCTCCCGCCTGAGCCGCAAAGACCTCACCCCAGCTTCCTGAGCCCCGCCAAGGGGAGGCCCGCTCGGCGCGTGGGATCCAGGGAACCCGGGCCTCAGAAGGGGTTCAACAGCCGGTGCACAAAACGGCGGGTGCGCTCCTGGCTCGGGGCGCGCAGAACCTCACTCGCGGGGCCTTGCTCCACCACGACGCCGCCGTCCATGAAGACCACCTGATCTGCCACCTCGCGGGCGAAGGTCAGCTCATGGGTGACCAGCACCATGGTCCACCCCTCCTCAGCCAGCTCCTTGATCACGGTGAGCACGTCGCCGACCAGTTCGGGATCCAGAGCGGAGGTCGGCTCGTCGAAGAGCAGCAGCGAGGGGCGCAGCGCCAGGGCACGGACAATGCCGACCCGCTGCTGCTGTCCGCCGGAGAGCTGATGCGGATAGTGGTCCCGCCGCTCGGAAAGTCCCACCCGGGCCAGCAGCTCCTCCGCCTCGGCGACGGCCTCGGCCTTGGGGCGCTTCTGGACCTGGACCGGGCCTTCGATGACGTTCTGCAGCACCGTCATGTGAGGGAAGAGGTTGTAGGACTGAAAGACCATGGCGCTGCGGGTCCGCAGGCTCTCGCGCTCCCTCTGCGAGGTCCGGGGGCCAAAGGTCACCGCCGGTCCGCCCTCGAAGGCCACGGTGCCGGCGTCGGGCCTCTCCAGGCCGTTGAGGCAGCGCAGCACGGTGGTCTTACCGGAGCCGGAAGGTCCGATGAGCGCCGTGACTTCGCCGGGGCTGACGCTGAGGTCGATCGAGGACAGCACGGTGTTCTCACCGAAGGACTTCTGAAGGCCCGTGACCTTCAGAAGCGGGCTACTTGGCGACATAGCGGTCGAGTCTCCTTTCCAACCGGCCCTGACCTATCGAGAGGACCAGACAGAAGACCCAGTAGATCGCTGCAGCCTGGAGGTACAGAGCCATGAACTCGAACGTGGAGGCCGAGATCTGCTGGGCCACCCGGAACATCTCGGTGACCAGGATCAGGGAGGCCAGCGAACTGTCCTTCACCAGGGAGATGAAGGTGTTCGACAGCGGGGGCACGGAGACCCGCGCGGCCTGCGGAAGGATCAGCCGCTTCAGCGACTGCGTCCGGGACATG
The DNA here is from genome assembly GCF_031432335.1 of Nesterenkonia flava. Taxonomy (NCBI): domain Bacteria; kingdom Bacillati; phylum Actinomycetota; class Actinomycetes; order Micrococcales; family Micrococcaceae; genus Nesterenkonia; species Nesterenkonia flava. The sequence goes on from NZ_JAVKGT010000023.1 coordinate 26,060, forward strand.
CCGATGGTGTACCCGGCCTCCCACTGCCCCTTGGGCACCGAGAGGATCGCCGCGCGAATGACCTCGGCAGCGTAACCGCCCACGTTCAGCGAGAAGGCGATGATGGCGCTGGGCCAGGGGCTGATGGTCACCCCTATGGAGGGCAGCCCGTAGAAGATGACGAACAGCTGCACCAACAGCGGGGTGCCGCGGATGACCGAGATATAGGTCCGGGCCAGCCAGGAGACCAGCGGGTTGCTGCTGATGCGCATCAGTGCCACCACCAGCGCGATCACCAGACCAATCGAGAAGCTGGCCAGGGTCAGCGGAATGGTCCCGGTGAGTCCGCCCTTGAGCATCGGCCAGAAGGAGCTGACCACCAGCTCCCAGTCGATGTCCACGTCAGTGATGCCTTCCGTCGAGGTCCTGGCGCAGCGCCTGAGCGCTGCGCATCCGGTTACTGGGAGACGTCAGCGCCGAAGTACTTCTCGCTGATCTCACTCAGAGTACCCTCCTCGGCCAGCTCTGCCAGAGCCTCATCCACGGCGTCCACAAGAGAATCGCTGCCCTGACGGAAGATGAAGGCCGCGTAGGAGTGGTCCTCGGTTTCGGCGGCGATCTTGATGTTCTGGTTGTCCTCAGTGGCCTGGTAATCCAGGTAGGTGAGCTTGTCGTTGATGGTCGCATCCACGCGACCCTGCTCCAGCAGCGCCACGGCCTGAGCCCAACCCTCCACGGCCTCCACCTCGGCACCGGACTCGGTGGCCAGCTCGTACCAGTTCGAGGTCAGCGACTGTGCCGTCGTCGCGCCGTCGAGGTCTTCGAAGCTGGAGATGTCGTTGTTCTCCGCCAGAGTCACGATCACTCCGTTGGAGACGGTGTAGGGCTCGGAGAAGAGGTAGTTCTCCTGGCGCTCTTCGGTGATGGAGACCTGGTTGGCGATGACGTCGAAACGGGCGGAGTCCAGTCCGGCAAACATGGCGTCCCACTGGGTCTCCTGGAACTCGACGTCGACGTCGAGCTTCTCAGCAACGGCCTCGATGATCTCCACGTCATAGCCGGTCAGCTCGCCGGAGCCACCCTCGTGGTAGGAAAAGGGCCGGTAGGTGCCCTCCGTACCTACCGTCAGCACGCCGGCTTCCTGCACCTCTTCAAGGGTCAGGCCGGAGGCTTGCTCTTCCGGTCCCTGATCGGGGCCTTCGGTCGGGGCGGAGTCCCCGCCGCAGGAGGACAGTGCCAAAGCGGCAATGCCGGCAACGGCAAGGGAAGTGCAGCGGCGGATGCTCATGAGGATCGGGGCCCTTTCTGGCACAACGGGAAGCGTGCGACGAGGGAGTACGCTACACCCGCCAAAGCCAGAAAGGGGAGTTTGTGTTACGCCATAAGACAACCGCGCGAGACCCCAGCTCAAAGCCCCGTGTCAGGGGCACCTACGCGCGGAATCCGCGGCGGGGTCAGTTGATTCCGTAGGCGAGCAGACCGTGGGCCCAGTCCTCGATCGCGGGCCAGTCCCGCAGATCCGTGTCAGTGGGCGCCTTGGCCACCTTCAGCTGCAGCTTCTCGAAGAAGCTGAGCTTCTCGGAATCGATAGCACCGCGGAAGTAGGCGATTTCACGGTGCGGGAACTGCTTGAGCCGGGCTGTGAGCTCCGGCGCGAGGGACTCGCCGCCGCCTACGGCGAAGAGGAACAGAGGCTTACCGGTCAGCTCAGTGCGGTGCGCCTCCAGAAAGAGGGTGCCCTCGCCCAGGAGCTTCTGGCGGTAGACGGGGATGCCGACGACGACGTTGTCGGTCTCGTACAGCCACTTCCCGGCCTCCCCGACGTCCTTGACGTGGGCGGAGACTCCGCGGGCGCTCAGCGTAGCGGCGATCCGTTCGCCGATCTCCGCAGTGGAGCCGTGCTTGCTCGCCACAACGACCATGGTGGTCATAGGGTCATCCGCCTTTCGCCTGGGACTGGAGGTCTTCCCCCGAGCTTATCGAATCAACCCGCACCAGGGACACCATCCGGAGCGCGACGCGAGGCGCGTCAACTCTCCTTGACATTTCATGTCAAGTTAAGTTGTCATTGAGTCATGCCCCCCGATAACACCCCCTGGCTTCACCCCGTGAAGTCGCACCGTAAGAGCCTGCGCCTGACACAGGCCGAGCTGGGCCAGCGGGTGGGCGTGAGCCGCCAGACCATCGTGGCGCTGGAGCGCGGAGACTATGCCCCCAGCGTTTTCCTGGCCCTGCGCATCGCAAGGGTTCTGGGCTCGACCGTTGAGGACCTCTTCGGTCAAGCAGAAGAAGCAGGCCGACAGCCCAGGGAGGGCACCGCATGACATGAAGAGGACGAGACCATCACGCTACGGCCGGCGGGCGCATGGTCGAGCGCCGTTCCCCGCAGTGTTTTATCTGAACTGGCCTACTTGATGCCGCGCAGATCCAGTTCCAGCTGGGTCTCGGCGCCCTCTTCCAGAGTCACCGGAATGCCCCAGTCCTGCTGATAGAGATGGCAGGCCGCATGCATGGGGATCTCTTCCCCCGGGGCACCGTCACAGGCTGCCGCCCGGGCGGTGATGTGCAGAACGCCCTGAGGGACCTCAGAGTTCAGCCGCAGTGTGCGCTGCAGGCCTTCGGAGGTGCCTGCACCCTCGGTGATGAGTTCTGGCGGGGTCGAGGAGACCTGCAGCTGGGTGGGATCGCCCCATCGATCATCGAGCTTCTGCCCGGAAGGTGCCGAGAAGCCGATGCTGAGTCGGAACTCCCCCGGTGCCACTGCGGTGGCCGGACGCTGAGTCTGGGACGCTCCTTCGTCCACGGTGAGGTACTCCTCGGGCACGGCGATGCGCACGAGCTGGTGGGCATTGGTCTCAACCACCAGAAGAGTGGCGCCGTCGGCATCCAGCAGCACGTCGGAGGGCTCGTTGAGACCTCGCGCCACGGTGGAGACCTCCGCGGGGACGGTCGAGCCGTCTGCTGCGGTGTGCTCCCCGCGCCAGCGCCTGATAGCGCCGTTGTAAGTGTCGGCCACCAGCACCGAGCCGTCGGGAAGAGCGGTCACGCCCAGCGGATGCTGCAGCCGCGCCTGCGCCGGGTCGCCGTCGCGGAACCCGAAGTCAAACAGCCCCTCTCCGATGAGCGTCTGCGTCACAGGTGCGTGCGGATTCTCGGCGACTTTGAGCACGCGCAGGCTAGAGGTCTCGGAGTCAGCGATCCAGACATTGCCCTCGGCGTCCTGGGTCAGTCCTGAGGTCTGGGCGTACCAGGCCTCGTCGGCGGCGCCGTCGAGCAGCCCCTCCAGACCGGTGCCCGCATAGACGGCGATCTCCGAGGTGAGGAGATCGAAGCTGAAGATCTGATGCGTGCCGGCCATGGCGATGATGACGCGCTGGGCGGCCTCGCTCCAGAGCACATCCCAGGGTGAGGACAGGGAGACGTTCAGAGGGTCGGTGCCGAGGGAGCCGACCACCACCGCGCCCTCACGGGTGCGCTCGGCATCCAGCAGGCGCTGCACGCCATTGCCGGCCAGGGTGATGACCTCACCCGTGGCGGCCCGGATACCGCGCAGACGATGGTTGACGGTGTCGGCGACGATGACGTCGTAGCCGACCTGCTGCGCAACCTCTGCCGGAAGCAGCGCCAGCCCCTGGGGCTCGGTGAACTGCGCGCTCTCGGCGTCGCCGTCGGCATAGCCCTTCTCTCCGGAACCCCAGGAACGGGTCACGGTCTCCAGGTCCTCGGCGAGCTCCACAATGCGGTGGTGGCCCGTGTCAGCAACGAGGAAGCGCCCGGCGGAGTCCTCTCCGCCCAGAGCCCGGTCCACGGGAACGGCCTTGCCGGGGAAGCGCAGGGTGCGGCTGACTGGCTCGGGCGGGACATAGGGGCCGGAGCCGCGGTGCAGGGTGCCCTTGGCCTCGTGCTCAGCTACCAGCTCCTCCACCAGGGAGGTCAGACCCGCCACGTGGCCCTCGCCGGCGAGGGTCGCGGCGATGTAGCCCTCGGGGTCGATGACCACCAGGGTAGGCCAGGCACGGGCGGAGTAGTTCTGCCAGGTGACCAGCTCCGGGTCATCCAGCACGGGATGCTCAATCTCATAGCGCTCCACGGCTGCGGCAAGCGCGTCGGGGTCCGCCTCGTGCTCAAACTTGGGAGAGTGCACGCCCACGGTGACCAGCACGTCATGGAAGCGCTCCTCGAGGGGCCGCAGCTCATCAAGCACGTGGAGGCAGTTGATGCAGCAGAAGGTCCAGAAGTCGAGGATGACCACCTTGCCGCGCAGATCCTCAAGGGTGACCTGCTTGCCGCCGGTATTCAGCCAGCCGCGGCCGATCAGCTCAGAAGCGCGCACGCGGGCGCTGCGTCGGATCGCTTCGGTCGGTGCGGTCTCAGTCATCGGTAGTCTCTCCTAGCGCTGCCAGCGTCTCTTCAGTGATGGCCTCGGCGATCTGCGTGAACTCTTCAGAGCCCGCTGCCGACTCTCCCATAAAGGAGACCATCACGACGTCGTCGTCCTGAGGGGTGAACAGGATCTGGGCGGTTTCTGTTCCAGCCGGGGACTCAGCCCCGGCGGCGCGCCGTTCCCAGACGAATGCCGTGGTGTCCGGAAGATCAGCCTGGAGCTCCGGTTCGGAGATTTCCAGCACAAAGTCCCCGTCGTCCGTGGAGAATTCCACCTCCGAGCAGGAGGCGATGAGCTCCTCGACGGCCTGCTGGTACTCCTGAGCCCTGTCTCGGTCGTCCTGGTTCTCCAGGGGGGCAACTTCCAGGCTTCCCTGGCCGGCGAAGGTCTGCGCAGCGAAGTCCACACGTGCGGCGTCGGTCTCCAGCAGCAGTGGGGACCAGCCGTCAGCAAGTAGCGGGTCTGCGCACTCTGCCGGAGTGACCTCAAGGGCCTGGCGCTCTTCGAACGGGTCAGTCATCTGCTCGCGGTAGTAGTCCCGAGATTCCTTCGGCATGAATCCGGCCGCATCGAAGCCGTAGCTGGCCGCACGCTCGGCTCCGGCGGCTGCCGCAGCCACGGCATGCTCTGCGCCCGCCGGGTCCGGGGCCTGGGTCTCACCCTCGGGAACCTCGTCATCCTGTCCGCAGGCTGTCAGCAGGGCGAGCCCGCCCACCAGTCCCAGGGCGGCGAGCCGGCGGCGCCCGCGGTGACCGGGCATGATCCCCGGCGCAGAGGCGGGCCCGGGTTGCTGAACGGGCTCGTCGGTGCCTCGTGGGGCGGGGTGATTCATCGGCTCTGATTCCTCTCTGCCATGGCGGCGAACATTGCGTTGTACTCTTCCAGCTCGGCCTCGCCGGTGCGGTCAGCCTCTCGGTCCAGGCGTGTGGACTCACGCTTGTCATCGCGGGACCACTGGACCATGGCGATGACGGAGAGCAGCACCGCCGGCACCTCCCCCAGACCCCACATCAGCTCGCCACCGTGCTGCTGATCATCCAGGGCCGGGAACCACCCGTGGCCCATATTGCCGAACCATTCGGCCTGGATGAGGCTGTCCGCCCCGGAAATCGCCACCGCGAGGAAGGCGTGGAAGACCATCGTGGCCAGCAGGATGATCACGCGCATGAAATGCGGCGGTCGCGAGGGCAGCGGGTCGCGCCCCACCAGCACCAGCGCAAAGATGTAGCCGGTGAGCAGGAAGTGCAGCGTCATGAAGATGTGCCCCAGGTGGTACTCCAGGGAGAGCCCGAAGAGCGGGGTGTAATAGAACAGGACGATCGAGCCACCGAAGTTCACCGCTGCCACAATCGGGTGGGTAACGATCTTGGACCAGGTGGAGTGCACCAGCCACAGAATCCACTCCCTGGCCCCGCGGGTTCCGTCAGTGCGCGAGGGCAGAGCGCGCATCGCCAGGGTCACGGGTGAGCCCATGACCAGGAAGATGGGCGCCACCATGGTCAGTGTCATGTGCTGGATCATGTGTCCCGAGAACAGGACCATGCCGTAGACCGCGGGACCTCCGGAGGTGATCCAGAACAGGACCGTCAGGCCCACCAGCCAGGAGACGGTGCGCATGACGGGCCAGGAGATGCCTCGCCGGCGGACCTGAACGAAGGCGCGGACGTACCAGATGGCGAGGAAGGCGATGACTGCGACCCAGAGCCAGTCGATGCGCCATTGGGTCAGGTAGTTGACCAGGCTGGGCTCCGGCGGCAGGTCATAGCCGGTGAGTGTGCGGGCGGGTGTCGCGTCGGGAGGAAGATCCTCGGGCACCGGCGGGGAGGTCCGTCCCAGTACAGCGCTGATGCCGATCACCGCAGACATCAGAGCGATTTCGACGACGATGAGCTGCCACAGCAGCCGAACGGTGGAGACGGAGGTGACTGCGCCGCCGTCGTACTTGCGCGCGGGCTTGGCACCGGCGCCGGCGAGAGGGCCAGCAAGGCGCGGAATGATCCAGGCCCGGTGCATCCAGCCGATGCCCGCCAGAAGCAGGGTCCCGGTGGCTTTCAGCACGAGCATGAGGCCATAAGGAGTGGTCAGCAGCTGGGCGGGAGTTTCCACACGCAGGGCGCCGTTGATGATTCCCGAGGCGGCCACGGTCACCAGGCTGAGAGCCGCCAGCAGGGAGTAGCGGCGCAGCAGAGTCCCCAGCAGCTCTGGCCCGCCCTGGTCGCGCGCGGTGAGGGTCTCGGCGGTACGGCGGATCTCCGGCGCCAGCAGGGCCAGCACCACCAGTCCGCCCACCCAGATCACGACGCCGAGCAGGTGCAGTCCCAGCGAATTGACGGCAGCGGTGTGGTCGTCTCCGGAGGCGGAGTGGCCGACCATGGCCATGGGCACAATGGCACCCAGCCCGAGGGCCCCGATGAAGCCGACGGCGGCGGGGTTCCGGAAGGCGGTGATCAAGGTGGAGAAGAGCCCGGCGATGAGCACGATGGCCATCCAGGCCTGCCCTGTGGCGATCCCCGTGACGTACCCGAAGAAGCCCGAGGAGAAGCTTTCAGAAGCCGAGAGTCGCAGCCCGGCCAGGGAAGAGAAGCTCAGCACCAGCACGGCGATGGCGGCCACAGTCCAGACCACCGAGGCGATGGTGGCGATCTGCAGGGCACGGGCGTAGAGCGGGTGCTCCTGCGCAGCAGCACCCGCGGAGCTCTGCTGGCGCTTCTGCTGACGGACGCGGGGCCCGGTGCGGGCGGGGATGGCCACCGCGGCCAGGACGGCGGCGGCCACCGCGGTGGCCATGGCCAGATGGTGAACGTAGCGGGCCACCGGCAGGCCCCAGTGGGTGACGGCGCCGGGGTCCGAAATGGCATCGGTCTGCCCCACGCCGGTGAGCAGACCGGCTGCGGTCAGCGTCAGCAGACCAAGGCACAGTGCGGCCGCGGTCAGAGGCAGGGGGGCGACCCAGGTACGGGCAGGGGCTTGGGCCATGGAGGGAATTCTACGCGCGGTAGAACACGCGGCGCATATCGCCGGTGCTGACCGCACAGACAGACGACGACGGCTCCCCGCCTCAGCAGGAGGAGGGGAGCCGTCGTCGTGTGTACTAGCGTGACGCTAGCGGAGCGTGAAAGCTCACTTGCCGGAAGCAGCAGCCTTCAGCTTGGAGCCTGCGGAGAGCTTCACGGAGTAGCCGGCGGGGATCTGAATGGTCTCGCCGGTCTGGGGGTTGCGGCCGGTGCGGGCGGCACGCTCGGTGCGCTCCACGGAGAGCCAGCCGGGGATGGAGACCTTCTCGCCCTTGGAGACCTGCTCGGTGAAGACCTCGAAGACGGCATCCAGCACGCCGTTGACGGCGGCCTGGGAGTTGCCGGACTTCTCGGCGACGGCTGCGACGAGCTCGCTGCGGTTCAGTGCCATAACTGTGTCCTCCTGGACTGTTCTCTTGCTGTCCCGTGAGCGCCACACTTCCGCGTCATTCCGCGGCAGAAGGGCTTATTCCGGGCTTTCAGTCTGGCAACTTACCACGGTGGGCCGTCCGGAACCGCCAAAAACAGGCGTTTTGCGGCGAGTTGGCGGGGTTTCGTCCACTGGCGAACGCAATCGGGGGCAGAATGCGGCACCGCACCGCCTGCGCGCGAGCTTTGTCGCTTCCTGGGAACACACAAAGGGCAGCACCCCCGAAGGGATGCCGCCCTGTGCTCAGCGGGTCAGGCTGGCCGCTCTCTTGACGGTATTACCAAGAAGACTTGGTGATACCAGGGAGCTCGCCGCGGTGAGCCATATCGCGGAAGCGGATACGGCTGATGCCGAACTTCTGGAAGGTGCCGCGGGGGCGACCGTCGATGCTGTCGCGGTTGCGGACACGGATCGGGGAAGCGTCGCGGGGCAGCTTCTGCAGGCCCACGCGAGCTGCCTCGCGCTCTTCGTCAGATGCGTTGGGGTCAACGAGGGTCTTCTTCAGCTGGGCGCGCTTCTCGGCGTAACGCTCAACGATGACCTTGCGCTGCTCGTTCTTTGCGATCTTGGACTTCTTAGCCATGATCAGCGCTCCTCTCGGAAGTCGACGTGCTTGCGGACCACAGGGTCGTACTTCTTCAGCACGATGCGGTCAGGGTTGTTGCGGCGGTTCTTGCGGGTCACGTAGGTGAACCCGGTGCCGGCCGTCGACTTCAGCTTGATGATGGGACGTACGTCCTTGTCTTTTGCCATTAGAGCTTCTCACCACGCTTCAGAAGGTCGGCGACGACGGCGTCGATACCGCGGACGTCGATGGTCTTGATGCCCTTGACGGACAGGTTCAGGGTCACTTTGCGGCCCAGCGAAGGCACCCAGTAGGTCTTCTTCTGGATGTTCGGGTCGAACCGGCGCTTGGTGCGGCGGTGCGAGTGGGAGATCTGATTGCCGAACTGCGGCGTCACTCCCGTCACCTGGCAACGTGCTGCCATGATCACTCCTCTTGGATGAAAGTACGTAGATGTATTTATTGCATTCACCGTGACGTACGAGGACGACCAGGCTGGGTGAGATCCAACCGAAGTGCCTTGCGTGCGCACGGAGGCCCCTCTGATTACTCAGGCAGCTTCCGTGCAGACGGTGCAAAATCGTTCGCCGCACTGTTTTCCGGCGCCTACCCCTTTCAGCAAAAAGGGCACAGCACAGCTCGGCAGACAAAGATCAATCTTAGCCAGAAGCGCCTGATCCCCGCAACTGCGCGGATTCGCGCTCACGGTCATCCTCGGTGGCGCTTTCACGCGTCTCCGCCTCGGCGGCGTTCTCCGCGGACTCCCGGACCTTCTCCACGAACCAGCTGGCCAGGGTCGCAGTCACCGAGCCGATGAGTCCCAGGCCGGCGATCATCAGGCCCACCGCGATCCAGCGTCCCAGATCGGTGACCGGGTAGTGGTCACCGTAGCCAACGGTAGTGATGGTGACCACCGCCCACCAGGTGGCATCCCCGAAGGAGGTGATGTTGGCCTCGGGATGGTTCTGCTCGGCATCCAGGATGGCCAGTGCCGCGATGAGCACCAGCAGAGCCGAGGTGAAGCCGACGTAGAGCGTAATCTTGCCCCGCAGCGCCGCGCCCGCCGAGCGCTGCAGTACGTGCAGCAGAGTCACCAGGCGCAGCAGACGCAGGGGCCGGAGAAACGGCAGCACCACGATCGCCAGCTCGTGCAGGTGCGTGATGAACCACTGCTTAGTGTGGGGCACGAGCACGAGCGAGACCACGTAGTGGACCGCGAAGATCACCCAGATGACGTTCATGGTGACTTCCGGCCAGTCCGTGTCGGTGATCCGCAGATTGCCGATCACCACATAGGCATAGACGCCCAGGAAGATCAGGGAGATGCCCGCCATCGGCCACTCGGTGAGGGTGGACCAGCGGTCGAACGCGGCGCGGTTGTTCCAGATCTTCCCCATGCCATCAGCCTAACCAGGAACTGCCGCCGGTCCCCCGTCGAGGGCGCCGAGGCCTCACCGCTCGCTGAGGGCCTACCTAGAGGCGCGCTGGACTGCGGTCGCAGGCCGCGTGAACTTCTCTCCGGAGGCCACCTCATAGGCCCGAGCCGCGCGCAGCGCCAGCCGATCCTGAGTGCGCGCAGCCACGAACTGCAGCCCCACGGGCAGACCGCCACCCTCCCCGGACGCCGTCACACCACAGGGCACAGAGACCGCCGGCTGCTGGGTCATGTTGAACGGGTAGGTGTAGGGAGTCCAGGAGGTCCACAGCTCGGACCTCCACCCTTCGGGTGCCTGACGCGTGCAGTCGAAGGCGGTGATGGGCATGGTGGGGGTCACCAGCAGATCATAGGTTTCGTGAAACGCGCCCATCCTGACTCCCATCGCCATGCGCACCGCCGTGGCGTCGAGGTAGTCCCCGGCGGTGGCGCCGGCATACTCCTCGATGCCGGCCCGCAGTCCAGGGTCGATCTCCCCCAGAGCATCTGGTCCGTAGACTTCCAGGACCTTGGCGGCGCCGGTGAACCACAGCACGTGAAAAGCCTCCACCGGGTCATCGAAGCCCGGATCGACCTGCTCGACGATGGCACCGGCCTCCTCCAGCAGCCCCACCGCTTCGGCGACCAGGCGCTCCACCTCGGGATCGTTCTCCCCATACCCCAGGGTTGGTGAGTAGGCGATGCGCAGCCCAGAGATTCCGTCGTCGAGCCCTGCGGTGAAGGTGGTCTGAGGGGTCGGCAGGGCCGACCAGTCACGGGAGTCGAATCCGGAGATGATGTCCAGCAGCAGGGCGGTATCGGTCACCGTGCGGGTCATCGGCCCCGCGTGAGCCAGCGTCCCGAACGGGGATGAGGGAAACATCGGCACCGTCCCGTACGTGGGCTTGATGGCCACTGTGCCGGTGAATGACGCGGGAATGCGGACTGAGCCGCCACCGTCGGTGCCCACCGACCAGGGCCCCATCCCGGCTCCGACTGCGGCGGCGGATCCCCCCGAGGAACCGCCCGACGTCGTGCGGGGATCCCAGGGGTTGGAGGTCGCGCCGGAGCGCAGACAGTCAGTGGTGCCCTTCCAGGCGAACTCCGGGGTGGCGGTCTTGCCCAGCAGCACCGCTCCGGTCTCCTTCAACCGGGCCACGCAGGGGGCGTCGTAATCCCAGGGACCAGATTCGTCGATGAGCTGAGTTCCACGCAGCGTGGGCCAGCCGGTCGTGGCGAAGATGTCTTTGATGGACGTCGGAACCCCGTCACCTGGTCCCAGCGTTTCCCCGGCGGCCCAGCGGGCGGCGGAGGCCGCTGCCGCATCCAGGGCCGCGTCCCGGTCCACCAGCACGAAGGCGTTGAGCTCGGCGTCACGCGCCTCGATCCGGTCAAGCGCCGCTTCTGCCGCATCGACCGGAGTGAACTCTCGCGCCGCGTAGCCCTCCAGCAGCTCTGCGGCTGTCATCTCTGCCAAGTCCGTCATGGCCCCTCCTCCCTACAGTGTTGACGCACCCACAAGCCCGCGGGTGCGGCGAGGCCGGCGGCCTCCATCAGTGTCTGGGCACGTAGCCCTTCCTCTTATCCACCACATTGCGCAGCGGCTCCCCCGCCAACCAGCGTTCAGCGTTGTCCAGGAACTGCTCGGCCAAGGCCGGTCGCCAACCGACCACGTCCCCGGACATATGGGGGCTGATCAGCACGTTCTCCAGCTCCCAGAGTTCGGAGTCGGCCGGCAGCGGCTCGGTGGCGAAGACGTCCAGGGAGGCAAACCCCACAGGCCCGTTCTTCAGGGCGCTGACCAGGGCCGGTTCGTCCACGTGCTCTCCCCGGCCGATGTTGACCAGATGCGCCCCGGGCTTCATGGCCGCCAGGACCTCTGCGCTGATCAGGCCCCGGGTGGCCGGAGTCAGGGGCGCGGCGTTGACCACAGTGTCGGCCCATCCCACGTGGGCGGCAAGCTCATCGGAAGAGAACACCTCACCGAAATCCTCGTCCTGGGTCCGGGCCCTGCGCCCGACTCCCCGGACCTCGATTCCCACCGCGCGCAGCAAACGGGCGATCTCCCGACCGATGGCGCCGGTGCCGATCACCAGTGCAGTGGTTCCCGTGACACGTGCGGTCTCACGGTGCTGCCAGCGCTTCTCACTCTTGTGCCGGTATCCGAGGGCGAACTGCTTGGCTTCAGCCAGGATGGCGCCGAGGACCCATTCCGCGATGGGTCGGTCAAAGACGCCCTGGGCGTTGGTCACCGTGACCTCGGACTCCACGAGCTCCTCAAACAGAAGCTTGTCGACGCCGGCGGCGGAGACATGGATCCACTGCAACGCATCCGCCTGATTCCATACCTCCGCCACATCACGGGAGAAGGCGTGCCACAGGAAGAGGGCATCGGCACCGCGCAGGGCCGGTCCCAGCTCGTCGGCCTGGACGCAGCGAACCTCGGCTCGCCCGGCGAGCCGCTCCAAGCCCGGGGGAACATGATGGGAGACCTCGGAGTCCGCGGGAGAGCACAGGACGGTGATCACGGGCAAGGGGTCTGACATGTTGCTAGGCTAGGGATCCCGATTGCAGATTGTCAACAATCTTTGCGATCATGGAGGGATACCACCCACCCAACCCCACCACCCCGACGACGCGGAGCGACTTTCATGACGGCAACCCCGACATTCCAGCAGGTCAGACGGGAGTCCACGGCATCCCTGATCACCCGCCAGCTACGCGAGGGCATCATGTACGGCCACCTCGCCCCCGGCTCGCAGCTCTCCGAGGCGGCACTGGCCTCGAGCTTCGGGGTCAGCCGCGGCCCCCTGCGTGAGGCGATGCAGCGCCTGGTCCAGGAGGGCCTCGTGCTGGCCTCTCCCAACCGCGGGCTCTTCGTGAAGGAGCTGGATCAGGAGGAGATTCGCGACCTCTACTCCGCACGAACGGTCCTGGAATCCGCGGCCGGCCGCCTCATCATCCGCGAGCAGGGCCCGGTCCCCGCCGTCGTCGCTCTGCGTGAGGCCTACGACGCGATGCAGACTGCAGCCGAAGCGGGAGATCTCACCGCTCTCTCGGACGCAGACTTCCACTTCCACGAGGTGCTGGTCGCCGGCGCCGGGAGCCCGCGTCTGCGTCGCATGCACGACACCCTCATGGTCGAGACCCGCATGTGCCTCACCGCCCTTCAGGACACCTACCGCGACCCCGAGGAGCAGGTCCAGGAGCACAAGGACATCGCAGAGGCCATCGCCGAGGGTGACGAATCGCGCATGATGTCCGCGATCGAGGAGCATATGAACGAGGCGCTGACCCGCCTGATCAGCGGGCAGTCCACTCCGGAGCCTGTCTCACACCCCGCCCCCGCGCCGTGACCGTACTCTCCCGTAGACTGGGGGTTATGTATTCGCCGAGGCCCGCCGCGCGCGCTTCCGTGGCCGCCGCCGTCCTCGCTGGCGCCCTGCTGATGGGAGCATCAGCTGCTCACGGTTCCACATCCTCGGAGCCCGCGCTCGTCGAGACGACCCCTGAGCTGATGGCCGCATCTGCCCCGACGGCCCTTCAGGAAGACCTCGACGAGGACGAGGACGACGACGACCTCGACGAGGACGCCCCGGCGACTGAGACTCCTGCTGCAGAAACCCCCGGGACGGACCAAGACTCCCCGGGGACCGAATCCCCGGAGGAGGAGACCGAGGAACCCGAGACGGGCGAGGACGACGATGGACTGCCGCAGGAAGAGTTCCACGTGACCTGCTCCGGTGCCATTCTGAACGCCGGGGAGACGCACACCGTCCAGTGCAATACATCTCCCGGCGCCAGCCTCTCGCTGGGCTCCACAGCCTCCCAGGTGGGTGGAACGGTCTCCCTCTCGGGCTCGGACATCACTTATACGGCACCGGCGGCCTACCGAGGCACGGGTCAGGACCTCTTCACCGTGATCGCCGCCGGTCCCGACGGCCAGGAGGCCAGAACCCAGGTGATCTTCACGGTGCACGGCAACGCCACGGACCCGGGCACCCCGGCGACCACCCCTCCCCCGACCGAGGCGGCACCGCCTGCGGCTCCCGACTCCCCCACCTCCGGGACGCAAAACCCGGACAACGGAACAGGGCCCACGTCTCCCGGGATGCCCACGCAGCAGAGCCCCACCTCCGGAACGACCTCCCCCGGCGCCCCGACCTCCCCCAGTCCGACGGCGACCAGCTCTGCCCCTTCCTGGAGCGAGAGCCCGCTGACGTTCTTCCCGCTGCCCGGCTTCCCGCAGTTGGATCAGGACATCCCTGAGGGCCCCCAGGCCACAGCTTCCGCCTCACCGGAGGGACCTGAGGAGACCTCCGAGGAGGACGACGAGGCTGCCGAGTCCGACGCCGACCGGGAGGATGAGGACGAGAACTACGGCGATCTGGCCGAAACGGGCATGGGGACTGCGGGATGGGCTGCGCTGACCGCTGCTGTGGCACTCCTGCTGGGCGGCATTGCGCTGCTGCTCAGCCGGCGGACCGCCTGAGCGTTGCTTTCCGCTCAGCCCGCCGAGTCGGCTGAGTCCGCGGACTCTGAGGACGCCGCGGCCGGGCGCAGCACGTAGCCGGCCCCGCGCACCGTGTGGATCATTTTGGGATGCTCCGCCTCGATCTTCTTGCGCAGATACGAGATGTAGAGCTCGACGATGTTGGCCTGCCCGGCAAATTCGTACTCCCAGACCTGCTGCAGAATTTCCGCCTTGGGCAGCACCGTGCGGGCGTGGCGCATCAGCAGCCTCAGCAGCCGGAACTCGGTATCGGAGAGGTCAATGTCCTGACCCGCACGCGTCACGGTCCGGGTTGAGGTGTCCAGCTCAAGATCACCGACCACGAGACGTTCACCGTCGCGACGCTCCGGCAGCCGGCCGGTGAGCAGATGCAGGCGGGTCAGGGACTCCTCGATGTCGATCGTGCCGCTCATATGGTCATCCCCGGGCGTGCACAGGGTAAGAATCTCCTCACGAGAAGCTCCGGCGTCGAACCAGAAGAGGGCAGCGGACTCTGCGGCCTCCTCACGCAGGGCAGCCGCGGCGTCCTCGAGACCCGCAATGCGGCGACTGGTGCGGGCGTCAATGACGAACAGCGCCGCGTGGTCTTCCCTGGCGGCCTCCAGCGCCAGAGACCCGGAGGATGCCTGGAGGACTTTCACATCCAGGCCCCGCAGCCGCTGGGCCAGCTCGTTGCTGGCCGGGGAAGGACCGGCGAGCATCAGCACCGGAGAGGAAATCCTCAGGGACACCGCGGCATGGGGCTCAGGGGCCTCTCCCGCGTCTTCTCCCTGGGCACCGGGCACACCGTTCATGTCCATGCGCCCTCCCCACGTGGTCTCGACTCACACAGCCGCTGTCCAGATGATATACAGACTCACTCGCCCATGCCTTGGGTTCACTATACGGACACTCCAGGTCAGCGAAAGTTATCCTGCGCCCGAGCGCGCGTAGGGTATGAGCAGATGTCGAGCGAGAAGTAAGGACCACCATCATGACTGAGGCTGCGGTGACCAGTCAGTTCAGAGCAGCACGTGACCAGCTGGTGCGCTGCCAGCAGGATTACGCGAAGGCCCGTGCCGAGTTTGCCTGGCCCCGATTCGAGCACTTCAATTTTGCCCTGGACTGGTTCGATGCGATCGCCACAGCCCCCGAGCGCGGCGACCAGGATGCCCTGGTCATCGCCGAGGCCGACGGTCAGGTGCTGCGCCGCACCTTCGCACAGCTGGCAGAGACCTCCGACCGAGTGGCCAACTGGTTGCGCGGGATCGGCGTACAGCGCGGGGACCGCATCATTCTCATGCTCGGCAATCAGGTGGAGCTCTGGGAGGTCATGCTGGCAGGCATGAAAGTGGGTGCCGTCCTGATTCCCACCGCCACGCAGATGGGCCCCTCCGAGCTTCAGGACCGCGTGGCTCGCGGTGAGGTGGCCTGGGCCGTGGCCGATGCTGCGAATCTGCAGAAGTTCGCCGAGGTCCACGGGACCTTCAACCTCATCCACGTGCCCGGTCACTACAGCCCGGAGACCCCCAGCCCGGACGTCACCGCACCCTCGGGCGAGTCCCGCACCGTGCTGCGGTACAGCGATGCCTACGCGGCGTCGTCGTCGTTCACACCCGCTGAACCCACGCCCGCGGACGAGACCCTGCTGCTGTACTTCACCTCCGGCACCACCACGCTGCCCAAGCTCGTGGAGCACACCCACACCTCGTATCCGGTGGGGCACCTGACCACCATGTACTGGATCGGCATCCAGCCCGGTGATGTGCACCTGAACGTCGCAGGTCCCGGGTGGGGGAAGCATGCCTGGTCGAACTTCTTTGCTCCGTGGATCGCCGAGGCGACGATCTTCGTCTACAACTACCAGCGGTTCGACGCCGTCGAACTGATGGATCAGATGGGCCGTCATGGGGTCACCAGCTTCTGTGCTCCGCCGACAGTCTGGCGCATGCTCATCCAGGCTGACCTCACCCAGCTGACCAACCCGCCCCGCGTCACCGTCTCCGCGGGCGAACCTCTCAACGCCGAGGTCATCCAGCAGGTCCAGCGGGCGTGGAACACCACCATCCGCGACGGCTTCGGTCAGACCGAATCCACCCTGCAGGTCGCCAACACTCCCGGTCAGCCGGTCAAGCCGGGGTCCATGGGCCGCCCGCTGCCCGGCTTCGACGTGGTCATCCTGGACCCGCAGACAGGCCAGGAGGCCCAGGAGGGCGAGCTGTGCCTGCGCGCCGAACAGAGCGGTCCGCACCGGCCCGTGGGGCTGATGAAGTCCTATTACGGCGATCCCCAGCGCACCGCCGAGGTCTTCCGCGGCGGCGTCTACCACACCGGAGATGTGGTCTCCCAGGACGAGGACGGCGTGCTGACCTACGTGGGGAGGGCCGACGACGTCTTCAAGTCCAGCGACTACCGGATCTCCCCCTTCGAGCTGGAGTCAGTGCTCGTGGAACATCCGGCAGTGGCGGAAGCAGCGGTGATTCCCTCCCCCGATCCGCTGCGGCTCTCCGTGCCTAAAGCCTTTGTGGTGTTGGCCGCAGGCTACGAGTGGACGCGTGAGACCGCTGCCTCGATCCTGACCCACTGCCGCGAGACGGTGGCACCGTTCAAACGCATCCGACGGATCGAGCTGGCGGACCTGCCCAAGACCATCTCCGGCAAGATCCGCCGCGTGGAGCTGCGCGCTCTGGAGGAGTCCCGCTCCGTGGACGGACAGGCTCCCGCCACCGCCGAGGGTGAGTTCCTGGAATCCGACCTGCGGTGAGCCGGTCCCGCGGGCGGGGACACCCCGGGCGCTAAAGCCAGTCGCGTTCGCGCGCGTAGCGGGCGGCGTCGTGCCGGGTGCGGGTCTGCGTCTTCTGCATCGCGTGGGAGAGGTAGTTCCGCACCGTGCCCTCGGCCAGGTGCAGGCGTGCGGCGATGTCGGCCACCGAGTACCCCTGTGAGGTTTCGCGCAGCACGTCAATCTCCCGCTCGGTGAGGGGACAGTCGTCCACCACGGCGAGCGCCGAGACATCCGGATCGATCCATCTCTTGCCCGCATGCAGTGCGCCAATCACCTCCGCGATGTGCTCGGGCTCAGCGGACTTACTCACGAAGCCCCGCACCCCCAGCTTCAGGGCCCTGCGCAGCACGCCGGGGCGGGCATGGCGGGTCAGCATGAGGATCGCCTGATCAGGAACCTGCTGCTGCAAGCGGGCCACGGCCTCCAGACCATCGGTGCCGGGCATCTCCAGGTCAATCACCAGCACATCCGGGTGGTGCTCCAGCACCGCCGTCACGGCCTGGGCGCCGTCCTCCGCCTCGGCGAGCACGCTGATCTCACCCTCCAGAGGCAGCAGGGACGCCAGCGCTTTGCGCAGCAGCACCTCATCATCAGCCAGCACAATGCTGATGCTCATCGGGCTGCCCCGCTGTCTGCCGCCACCGCGACCTCGGTCTGGCATCCGTGCTCCGGGAGCACGGCGTAGGTGGTGAAGCGTCCGTTCTGCACGGCGGTCTCCAGCCGGCCGTCATGCTGGGCCAGCCGTTCCCGCAGCGTGGCCAGACCACGCTGGCGCGTACTGGCTGCTGCTGCACCGTCGTTCTCAATGCGCAGGCTGCGCCCGGTGACGATAATCCTGACGTGCGTGGCCTGAGCGTGGCGCAGGATATTGGTGGTGGTCTCCCGCAGGACTTGGCCCAGCAGCTCGCTCCAGGCGACGCCGTCGTCGTCGTCCTTCTCCACACTCACCCGGATCCCCGCCGCCTCAAAGAGATTCTTGACGTTCTCCAGCTCCGCGTTGAGGTTCAGCGTGTGCTGCGCGTAGGCCAGCTCCTTGGTGCGCGTAATGGTGTCAGCCACCAGTTCATGGACCTCCCGCAGCTCCTGAGCGGCACGCTCGGGGTCTCGGCGCAGCAGCTTCTCCGCCAGGGTGACTTTGAGTTTGACCACGTGGAGGGCGTGCCCCTGGATGTCGTGCAGGTCGCTGGCAAACCGAAAGCGCTCCCGCATCACCGCCAGGTCGGCGTCAGCCTGCTGCAGGCGCCCCAGCTCCCCCACCAGATCGAAGTGGCGCTGGGTGATCACCATGGCCCACGCGAACAGCCAGGTCATACCCCCGGGAAGCACAATGTAGGGCACCAGCTGGTCACCGGCGCGCTCGGGCCGCAGCATCAGATCCAGTGCGCCGATGGCGGCCACCGCCACTCCCAGCACGAAGCCCGAGACCAAGCGGTGACGCGGCAGCTTGGAGATGACCACACCGGCGACGACGGCGAGCATGAAGAAGCCGCGCGGACTGTCGACCACCACCACGCTCAGCACCCAGGAGAGCGCCGTCACCGCCAGAGCCGGGTAGACCAGGGGGTGCGTTCCGGTCTCCCGCCATGTCAGCACCGCGATGACCGCGCCGAGCACTCCGGCCCCCAGGATGACGACGTCGACCCAGGACTGGGCATCCATGATCAGGAAGATGATGCCGATCGGGATGGTGCTGGCCACCAGGGACACGATGTTCAGACGCCGGATCTGCCGGTGGGTGGATTCGGTGTTCGCAGTCACCCGTTCAGCCTAATCGGCGCGGCCTGCCCCACACAGTGACGCTACGTCATACGCAGGTTCTGACATTGCGGCACTGCTCGCGGGCTCCGGATCCCAGAAGGATGGAGGCACAAGACAACGGAGAGGCACGACGACGCCGCTCCCCACCTGAAAAAGGAGACACCTCATGGACTTCATGCCCGACTTCATCACCGACTTTGTGGTCGATGTCCTCACCTGGCTCGGCGATACCCTGACCGGCGCGGAGCCGTGGCAGCAGTTCTTTGTGATTCTGCTGGCGGGAGCAATCCCGTTCGTGGAGTCCTACCTCGCGAGCTTCTTCACGGTACTCCTGGGAGTCACCCCTTGGTTGGCGGTGCCGGCTGCGATCCTGGGCAACTGGCTGTGCATGATGGTGCTGACCGCTCTCACCGGAGGTGCCCGTGACGCCGCGACCCGCGGCCGGGACCCCAAGCCGGAGCAGGAGACCAGCCGCAGCCGCCGCCGCGTGGCCAAGTATGTGGACCGCTTCGGGGTCCCCGGAGTGTGCTTCCTGACCCCGCTGGTGCTGCCCACCATGATCACCGCACCCATCCTGGTGGGCTTCGGAGCCTCCCGACGGAACGTCTACCTGTACATGACGCTGTCGATCATCGCCTGGGGCGTGCTGTTTGGCGTCTTCAGCGACTGGGTGATGACCTGGTACGGCCTTGGCTGACAGGCGGTCACGGCGCATGGGGGCTCTGCCACGGCAGGGCCCCGGCCGTGCTGGGCCTCAGAAGATGAAGTGGATCAGCGCCGCCAGCAGAAAGGCGGCCACCGCGGTGCCGGCAAGCAGAAACTCCACCAGAATGCCGATGCCCATGGCGCGCAGGGCTTTCAGGCTGGCGGACCCCGCCGCCTGCCAGTCGTAGTCCCGCCGGATAAGCTCCGCACCGAAGAGGCCCAGGGCAAAACCGAGGAAGAGCCCCAGGGGCGGAAAGATGACGAGGCCGATGACGGCGCACACAATGCCGATGAGGATCGGTCCGCGCGGAATCCTCTCCCTCTGCAGCGCCCGGCCCGTGAGCACCGTGGAGGCGCTCCACCCCGCCAGCGCCAGCAGCATGCCGATCACGGCGGCGGTCCAGACCACCGGTCCTCCCACGAGGATCGCCCAGATCAGCAGACCCAGAATAATGACCAGGCTGCCGGGCAGCACCGGCAGGATCACCCCGACCACGCCGGCCAGCAGCACCAGGCCGATGATGATGGTGGTCACCGCTTCAGCGGTGGTGGATTCAAGCATGGCGGACCTTCCGGATCAGTTCAGCGGATTCTGTACATGCGGATGGTAAAGACCACCACGGGAAGAAGCACCGCGGCCATCGCGAACCAGATGAGCGGGGTGAGACCGAACCAGCCGGCCCACTCGCCCGCCATCGAGACCGGGATCAGGGCCATCCCGGCGCAGAGCCAGATCATCATCTGCTCGGCATTCTTGTACTGGCGCTGGATATTCTCCTCGGTGAGCTGGAAGGGGAAGTTGAAGATGCGCGGAAAGCGACCCAGCGCCGCGCACAGGACAAATGCGCCCAGGGAGAGGAGATACGGCAGAAGCGCCTCGTTCGGACTGCCGTAGCGGGTGACCTCCCCGGCGGCGTTGTAGTGCATCGGCACCTGATCCTCAGCTCCGGCCCACCACATCGCGAACCCCACGGAAGCGACGATGACCATCGCGATGGAGGCCGCGTAGAGCCCCCGGTGGAAGAGGTCCAGGGTGTAACGGCGCGGCGGGCGAGTGCCGAAGCTGGGGTAGATGACGGTGCCGTCGGCGTCGCGCAGAGGAACGCCTCGCTGCACCGCCTCCTGATAGGTGCTGGCGTAAGCCACCTCCTGCGACGTGGTGCGGTCTGTCTCCTGATGCGTCATCTGCTGAAGCCCCTCGTGCGTCGTCGTGCTCTGGTTATTTCAGTTTTTCAGAAAACTGTCGTCCAGCGCGTTTCCGACGTCAGGGATGACGCGCCGCTAGAGCAGAGTCAGCAGCTTCCCCGGCACCGGGGTGAAGTAGTGGGCCAACAGGTCCTCATCGACCTCCGTGACCGCAGCAGGCCGCCAGCGCGGGCTCTTGTCCTTGTCCACGACCTGGGCGCGGATCCCCTCACGGAAGTCATGGGAACGCAGCGCATGCACCGCGATCGTGAACTCCTGGCTCAGCGCCGCCTCCAGACTGAGCTCCGCTGCCAGGCTGATAGCGCGGTGAGCGACCTTGACCATCGTGGGTGAGGCCGCCCGCAGCACATCAAGGGCCTGCCCAGCACCGGGATGCTCCTCACTGAGTTCCAGCAGGCGTTCCATAATCTCCTCGACCGTCTCCGCCGAGTAGGCGTCCTCAATCCACACCGCCGCCTCCGCCAGGGGAGCCGGCTCCGGGCTCACGCTGAAGCGCGGAAGCACCTGATCCACGTGCTCTTCGGTCAGGGCCTGGGTGAGTTCATCGATGCTGGAGGAGTCGATCTGCACGTCGGCCAACCCCATGTGCAGGGCATCGGCGGCGCCCACGTGCAAACTGGTCATGCCGGCGTGCAGACCCAGCCGCCCCGGGGCCCGGCCGTAGAGGTAGGAGCCGCCGGCATCCGGTGAGAAGCCGATCATGGTCTCGGGCATGCCCGCACGCGTGCGTTCGGTGACGATGCGGTGGGATCCGTGGGCGGAGACGCCGATTCCGCCGCCGAGCACCACCCCGTCCATCAGCGCGATGTAGGGCTTGGGGAACCGTGCGGTCGCCAGGTTCATCACGTACTCGGCGGTGAGAAAGTCCTCGCCGCCGAAGTGTGCCTGGTACGCCGGGGTTCCCTCAGGCAGCAGCGGTCCGCCGTCCTGGGGCTGCTGGGAGACCATGTCCTGATAGAGGGCCACGATGTCCCCGCCGGCGCAGAGCCCACGGTCGCCGGCGCCGCGCACGAGGACCTGAGTGACGGCGTCGTCCTCCGCCCAGTCGGCCAGCTGGACGATGATGGACTCGCACATCAGCTGGGTCAGCGAATTCAGGGCCTTGGGGCGGTTCAGCGTGATCAGGCCCAGGTGGCCGCGGACCTCGAAGGCTACGTTGCCGGCATACGTCTCTCGTCCCATGTGAGCCAGACTACAACGCCGACGCCGGCGGAATCACTACCCCTGGAGGCGTACCGCAGGCCGTTGACCAGCGCGGACCGTAGGCGCGGGGAGAGGAACGCTTAGGCGTTCCACAGGCCGTAGGAATCGGCCAGGGAGGCGATCTTCTGTGCGCGAGCCAAACGCGGCAGGTAGGAACCGTCACCGATGGAGGCGCCGCGCTCATGGGCCTCGATGAGTTCGCGGGCCCACGTGAGCTCATCCTCGGAGGGTGAAAGCCCCTTGTTGACCTGCTCCACCTGCGCCCGGTTCAGCGAGAGCTTTCCGGTCATTCCCATCTCGGCAGTGACCCGGCAGGCTTCAGCGATGGTGGCGTCGTCGGCGTTGGCTTCCGTGGGACCGTCGATGGCACCGGGCAATCCTCCCACGCGGGAGGCGATGACCAGCCGGGAGCGGGCATAGGCCAGAGCCATGGGGTCGGCTGATACACCCACGTCCTTACGGAAGTCATTGGTACCGAAGGCCAGGCGGAAGGTGCCCGGCGCGGAGGCGATCTGGGTGGCGTTCTCCACGCCCAGGGCCGATTCGATCAGGGCGATCACCGGGGTACCAGCGCGCAGCCGCATGGCGGTGTAGGTGACCTGATCGGGACGCTCCGTCTCGGCGAGCATGACTCCGCGCAGACCCTCGGCCTTGGACAGGGCAGCCACGTCGTGCTCCCAGTACTCCGAGGTGGTGGGGCTGATGCGTACCCAGGCGGTCATTCCGCCGTTGAGGGCCCGCAGCACGGCATCGCGAGCCTGCTCCTTCTGGTCGGCCGGAACGGAGGCTTCCAGATCGAAGATCACCGAGTCCGCCTCTGAGGCGAGGCCGGGCGCAAAATCCTCTTCCTTGGCGGCGTTGATCAGCAGCCATGAGCGGGAAAGTTTGGCAGGCAGCGCAGCGGCTCGACGGTTCCGGATCGGCATGCTGAAAGCCTACCGGAGAACGCACCGGCACCTGGTGTTTGCGGGGTCCGTCACACCGCGTTCCGCCGCCTTGACATGGTTACTCGTCGGTTGCACTATAGATGAACCGGAGATATTCAAGTTTGAAACATCTCCGCGGTGAAACACCAGACGAGGCATTGGAGTTTCCGTTCCCTCCGATGTCGTCATCTGCCCCGTGAGAAGCAGTTAGAGCGCCGGGTGCGAATCGTCCCACCCCCTCCGTGCAGCACCCGGGTGCGCTTCTCTTCCAGGGCGGGAGGCTGCCCCCGTTCACAGCCTCCCGCCCTTTCTCACATCCGCTGACCGAAGCCCTCCGGGGCGAAGTCCTCACCCGTGAAGCAGCTGTCGTATCCTGTTCCAATGACCTGCTCCCCCCGGCCTGTCCGGCGCTGGCTTGCGGCTTCCGCCGTAGCCGCAGCTCTTCTCACCTCGGCTTGCTCCCCTGGCGGCGGCGAAACCGAGACCGACGACGCCGAGTCTCCCGTCCCCGAGAACCCGCTGCCCGAACCCGAGTACGAGGGCGATGACACTATCCGGCTGCCGGTGGCCATGGTGAGTCCGGCGGGTCACTCCGAGCGGGCCCCCATCGGGGAAGACGGCACCCTGGAGTCCGACCTTGCGCCGGGAGCGCAGCTGGACAACACCGGGGTCTCCCAGCCCCACCCGCACATGACGGAGATTGCCCGCACCGGGACGTTCGGCTGCGGCGACACCATTTCTGTGGTGCAGACCGTCCCGATGGTGACCGACGACGCTGCCAGCGCAGCCCTGGGCTTCCTCCTGCAGGATCAGCTCTACTCTCACGGGGATCCCGCGTTCATCAATGCGCTGGCGGTCTCCGCCGACTCGCTGGAGCTGGACTCCGTGAGCGTCGACGGCGACACGGTGACCGTTCAGCTGAGCGGGGAGGCGGTGACCCGCAGTTACTGCGAGGCGTGGCAGGCGCTCAAGCAAGTCGAGACCACGGCGATCGTGGCCACCGGCACCCGATCGGCGAACGTGCTGCTCAACGGTGAACCGATGGCGGCACATCTTGGGGTGGACGACGACGGCACACCCCTGGAGATCATCCAGATCCAGCGCGACGACTGACCGCGCGGCCCGGGGCGCGCCTGGAGCCCGCGTCGGCTGTTTTCTCCGCAGGTAGCCCTACCTGCCGAGAAAGTGTGCTGAAACTGCAGCTTCCGGCCCCTGCTGACGCTTCTTTCTGCAGTTTCAACACACTTTATGTACCCGGACTGCGGTCGAAAGTCGCCCACGGGACCGGTGCTTCGGGCGTGAAGGCGAGCCCCAGCTCGCCCAGAGCGCGGCGGGGTTCCCCCGCCCACGGAACCAACACTTCAGGCGTGATGGCGAGCGCCAGCTCGCCGAGAGCGCGGCGGGGCTTCCCCGCCCGCGGAACTAGCTGTGATGTTCAGACACGTTGTTCCGACGAGGTTC
>NZ_JAVKGT010000024.1:0-49032 GCF_031432335.1 Nesterenkonia flava
CATAGCTACATCCTTTCAGCTTAAAAAGATGCGGCATCAAACCTGGGACGCTTCAAATCAGTTCCATCACCGCAGCGCTGAACAACGTCGCGCTGAGCTTACTCGATGACCATGTGCGCCACTGCGTCGTCCGTGCCGCGCAAACCGATGGGCCAGAAGCCGAAGAAAAACTCACCGAAGCCGCCGATGCCATCGCCCGGCTCGTTCGCTCCTAAAAATCGACCAGGGATCGTGGGGAACTTTCCTGCCTCCGCGGCCTGGGTGGACCCCAGCCATGGGTAAGAGCAGGTCAGCGGCTTGCTGACCTGCTCCCAACCTGAGCTGGCCCTGGCACCGACCCTCTGGGCGCTGGGCGCACGAAGGTGCGTTCAAAAAAGCCAAGACCGTGGGCGGCTGGGTAGAAGACATCTGGAGCAAAACAGTTCCCCTTGCTGCACCCCAAAGGTACCCTTGGGGGGGGTATGCCTATCGTGGACGCGGGGTCCTGCCCAGTCAGCTGCTCATGGCCCACAGCGCCCGACACACCAGACGTGGGAAGGTGCCATTTCATGACAAGAACACCATTTCAGCGCCGCATGCTGAATCTCATGGCGATTGCCGCCCTGGGGGCCGGTGTCGTCTCGTGTGCTGACCAGCCGCAAGACACCGCGATGACCGATATAGATGGGGTCGCGGTGACCGCCGGGGCGAATCAACCAGAAGAAGTCAACGGCGTGGATCTGCATTTTGTGGCGATGATGACTCCACACCATCAACAAGCCGTGGACATGAGTGAGATCATCCTGGCTGCCGAGGGCACCAGCAGCGCCACCGATGACCTAGCACAGCGAATCAAAGTCGGCCAGCAAGAAGAAATCGACCTCATGGTCGGCTGGGCTGATGCCTGGGACCAACACGAGCTGATGGCCCATCATGCCCCACACATTGCCAATGGCATGATCACCCCCGAGCAGATGGACCAACTAAAAACCCTGCAAGGTGATCAGGCCGACACCCGGTTTCTGCAATTGATGCATTTCCACCACGAAGGGGCCATTGCCATGACCCAGGACCAGATCGACAACGGCGGCTACCAGCCCCTAGTTGACCTAGCCCAACAGATGATTGAGATCCAAACTGCGGAGATGCGCGAAATGGAAGACCTCCTGGAGGCCAAAGGTGAGGGCCTGCTGGCCGAGTAACGCCCCGCCCCCACCGCGACGCGCAGCCTTGCAACCCTGGCTACTGCTGAAGTCTTTAATTTCCCCTTGTTGGATGCCCACCGCATAAGGAGTCTCCGGCGTGACCACACTGTCCAACGCTATCGCCATGACGAATAATAGTATTTTTGCAGAAATCGCCCTGGACGGCTCCATGCTCCTGGCGGTGCCGGTGGCCATCCTGGCAGGCCTCGTCTCATTTTCTCCCCCTGTGTCCTGCCCCTGGTACCAGGGTATCTGGGCTATGTCACCGGCATGTCCGGAGTCAACCTCGAAAACCAACAACGCGGCCGGATGTTTATTGGCATGAGCCTCTTCGTCCTGGGGTTCACCATCGTCTTTGTGCTGCTGGGCCTCGTGTTTTCCTCAGCCTTCATCTGGCTCCAAGGCGACGGCCAGTGGCTCACCCAAGTACTGGGCCTCGTCGTCATCCTCATGGGCGTGGTGTTCATGGGCGGACTCTCCAAACTCCAACGCGACCATCGCCTCACCTACCGACCCCAAGCCGGATTACTGGGCGCCCCCATGCTCGGGGTCATCTTCGGCCTGGGCTGGGCCCCCTGTATCGGCCCCACCATCTCAGCGGTACTGTTATTATCCTCCGCTGGCTC
This sequence comes from Nesterenkonia flava, assembly GCF_031432335.1. Lineage (NCBI taxonomy): Bacteria > Bacillati > Actinomycetota > Actinomycetes > Micrococcales > Micrococcaceae > Nesterenkonia > Nesterenkonia flava. The sequence goes on from NZ_JAVKGT010000024.1 coordinate 1,811, forward strand.
CCCCAGCCCCACCCGCGGCGGCCTCTTAGCATTTGTCTACTGCCTAGGCCTCGGCCTCCCATTTCTGCTCATCGCCCTCGGATTCAACAGATTTATGGGCACCATGGCCTTCTTCCGCCGACACCAACGACTCATCATGCGCCTCGGGGGCGGCCTACTGATCCTCGTCGGCGTGCTAATGGTCTCAGGCATTTGGAACCTCTGGGTCACAGAACTCCAAACCTGGTTCGCCAACGAAGTCCGCCTCCCCATCTAAACCTCAACACCACCGCACCTGAACAACATAATGTAGCGGCCCCACGGGTACACCCTCTCTGACACTCCCCACCTCGGATTTTTTCAATACCACTGCACATAGTCGCTGCTTCGCCTATACCCCTCTGGGGTATATTAGCCGCATGGGTATAGCACTACGGCGCAGCCGAGCATAATCACGCAACCACATGATGCACTGGGCACAGCCCCAAGAAGGCACGCTGACCTATGTGGCACTTGGTGACTCGGCTGGCGTTGGCGTCGGAGTGGATGAACCCGGTCAGGGCTATGTGGGCGTGATCGCCAGACGACTTGCGGAGGTCACCGGAGAAACAGTTCGCGTCGTGAATCTTTCGACCTATGGGGCAAAAGCCAAGAATGTGCTGGACGCGCAGCTACCAAAGCTTGCTGAGGTCATGGCACCGGATTTCGCGACCTGCGTGATCGGCAGCAACGATGTGGCCTGGTCACCAGCTTTCAAGGCTGACGACTTCGCGCGCGATATGACAGCGATCGCATCGAAACTGTCCCAGGGAACGGTGATGGGTCTGGTGCCGAATTTCCTACATTGGCCATACGACCGCCGCGCGAACAAAGCGAACCAAGCGATACTGTGACTTCGTCTGCTGAATGGCGGGGTTCTTCGGTCGCTTCGTGGCGGGGTCAGGTGACACCGATGACCAGGGTGCTCTGTGCGGCTTCGATGACGTCGTTGGTGATGGTGTCGAGTTCGTTGATCTTCAGGACCCGCTGGATCTGGGGGAAGAGGCGTTCGAGGAGCCGGAAGTTGCCGCGGGTGATCCGTGCGATGGCTTGGGCGTCGGTGAAGTCGTCGGGGTCGAGGGTCTTGCCGAGGGATCGCCAGTGTCGCTCGAGGACGAACAGCAGTTCGTCTTGTCCCAGGGGTCGGTACTGGTGGGCGAAGCCGACTCGGCTGTAGAACTGGGGGTAGTGGCTGAACTGCTTCTCCAGGCCGGGCATGCCGATCAGGATCAGGGCGATGTCGTCGCGGTCGTAGCGATCGCGCAGCAGTTCCAGAGCGGCGGGACGCAGTCGTTCGGCCTCGTCGACGATGATCAGCTCCACGTAGTTCCTGCCGTGTCGCCATCCCCAGGCCTCGGGAGTGGCCGTGCCGGGAGGTACGAGGTGCTGCTCGATGCACATGTTGGTGCGGGTGATGGCTTGGGTCAGCTCGTCCTTCAGGGTCCGCGGGGTGGTCAGCACGCTGGGGGTGTAGAGCACGGTGCGGCTCCGGTTCAAGGCGGCGTAGATCTTGGCGTCGTTGTCGGAGCGCGGCCCCCAGTAGGTCAGCAGGTCATGAGCCTTCTCGTAGTGTGCGTAGCGGCGCGCGGAGAGTGTCTTTCCTACGCCGGCTGATCCGAAGCACAAACCGATGGTGTGCCCGCGGCGCACGGCGTCGGCGAACTCGGTGAAGCGGCGGTGCTCCTTGGTGACGATGAAGCGCTGGCTCACCTGAGGTCCTCCTTGTAGATCTTCAACGCCGACCTCGGCGCCGGAGCCGGTGCTTCGGTGATCCGTGGCGTCTCGGTAGGTGCGGCCACGAGGGCGATGCGTTCGTTGATGCCGGCTCGCAGCGCCCGGCGGCGGGCGTTGCGCGCGGCCTGGATCTCCTTGAGGCTGACCTTCTGGTCGTGGTGCTCTTGGTTGACGGCCTTGCAGACGAATTCGTCGTGATCGAAGACGCGGATCTCGGTGATGTCGCGGGGGTCGTAGCGGATCACGACCGAGCGTCCGACGTAGCCGGCCAGAGTTGGCGAGACGTAGCGCAGGCCCTGGAAGCGGATGCCATCGCGGCGCACGACGCGGGTCTTGGCGACGGTCAACAGCAGTCTGTCAAGGTCTTCCAGGCTCTCGGGCATTCGGGGCAGCCAGCCATCGGCGATCCACGCGCTGCGCGGGGAGGTTCCGAGCTCGCTGTGCGTGCGGTCGTTGTAGGTGGCCACGAACGCCTCCAGGGCGCTATCGAGGGCGGCTAGGGACAGTTTCGGTGTCGGCCAGGGGTGCCCTTCGGTGATGTGTCCGGGCAGGGTGGCGAGTAGCTCGGTGTTGATGGTGCCGAAGAACCGCTCGATCTTGCCCCGTCCCTGGGGTCGGGCGACGGTGGAGTGGATCAGTCGGATGTGGAGGTCGACGGCAGTGTGGGCGAGCTGGTCACTGGTGAAGTCGCTGCCGTGGTCGACGTAGAGCACGTCGGGCAGGCCGCACATCGGCCAGGCCGGGTCGGTCTTGTGCCAGATCGCTTGGCGCAGCGCCAGGGCGGTGTTCATCGCCGACGGTGCGCCCAGGAAGACTGTGTAGCCGCAGACCGCCCGGGAGCAGTCGTCGAGGATCGTTGTCAGCCATGGCAGTGCGGGCTTGCCGTCGGTGCCCACCACCAGGATGTCGAGCATGGTGTGATCGGATTGCCACATCGCGTTGGGCAGCTCTGCTTGCCGGCGTAGCACCAGCTCGTGCTTGTCGCGGTAGGACGCTGCGCCCTCCAGGGCGAGGGTGACCATGCCGGGATCCAGGGTCCGCACGATGTCCCACACCACCGAGTAGGAGGGGACCGGCCACCTCCGGGCGGCGCAGATGCCCGTGACTTTGCGATGGATCGTGGCGATGGCCGGCCGCGGCTTGCTCAGTGCCAGGCCCTCGATCAGGTCGACGAGGTCGGGCGGAAGGCGGCGGGAGCCGGCGTCCGCCCGTGAGGCTGTCTCCAGTCCGGCGTAGCCGTCGGCGCGGTAGCGGGCGTGCCAGCGCTCCAGGGTCCGCAGCCCTACATCGGTCTCGCGAGCTAAGCGCGCGAGGGGCACCTGGTCCTCGACGTGGAGCTTGAGGATTCGCCACCGCGCTCGAGCGTCCACGGCGCACCTACTGCAAGGCGTTCTCGCGCCCGCGCTCGGCGCGCTGAAGGGCGCGGTAGACCGTGGAGCGGCCCACGCTGAACAGCTCGGCCAGCTCGCCCACGGTGTGCTCGTCGGCAGCATGTAGCTGGACGAGGTGAGCTTCTTGCCGGGGGGTGAGTTTCGGTGACTTCCCGCGCAGCCGGCCCTTGGCCTTGGCGACCTTCATCCCCTCGCGGGTGCGGGCACGGATGAGGTCGGCTTCGAACTCGGCGACCATCGCCAGCACGTTGAACAACAGTTTCCCCATCGGGTCGGTCGGGTCGTACACCGATCCGGCGATGCTCAGCTTCACTTCCCGCGCCGCGAGGTCGTCGGCGATCTGGTGGGCATCACGGACTGAACGCGCCAGCCGATCGAGCTTGGTGACCACGAACGTATCGCCGTCCCGGCAGGCAGCCAGCGCCTGCCGCAGGCCCTCACGGTCGGCGTTGCGGCCCGTGAGCCCGTGATCGACGTAGATGCGCTTGGGATCGACGCCGAACGCCGCGAGTCCGTCACGCTGCGCGGTCAGGTCCTGCTCGTCGGTGGAGACTCGGGCATAGCCGACCTTCAAGGGGGACATGCTCCCCAGTGTGTCATATAGCCTCCCTTCACCGGACAGTTCACCGGACGGGTCTTACGGGACAGCCCGCCAGGCGTGCCGTCGTTCCTCTCGATAAGTAGCGGTGGTGTCCGGTGAGGGTTCCCCATGCGGGACCCTCGGAAGTGTGCCGTCGAGGGACCGTCGCGAGGTGATCGATGGTGATCGGGTCACCGGCGGCGCGCAGCCGCAGCAACGGGACCAGCAGGGCGGTCTCCTCGGACCGGACGAGCCGGTCTGCCAGGTGGGTGGTCTGTCAGGTCGGTGGTGAGGATCGTCTCATTGAGTGCGTCCAGTTCTATTGGGGTGAGTGCGCGGTCAGGCGCAGCAGGACAGCTTCGAGACGTCGGTGGTGAAGGCCTTGGCGACGATGCGGATGCCTTCGGCCATGGTCAGGTATGGGGCCCACGCGTCGGCGACTTCTGCGATGGTCTTGCCGAGGATGTGGACGCCGGCGGCGGCGAGCTCGCCGGCGTCCTTGGCGACAGCGGTGAGACCGAGGATCTCGCCGGTGTCGGCGTTGGCGACCATCTTGATGAACCCACGCATGTCCCGGTTCACCAGCGCACGGGGCACGTACTCCAGTGGCAGGACGCGGCAGTCGCAGCGGATCCCGGCCGCGATGACCTCCTTCTCGGTCATCCCGACCGCGCCGATGGCGGGACCGGTGAACGTCACCCGAGGCATCCGTGTGTAGTCGACCGAAGTGTTGGCGTCGGTGAAGGCGTTCTCGGCGACGATCGTGCCGTGCCGGGCCGCGACATAGACGAACTCGGGGTGCCCGGTGACATCCCCGCCCGCCCAGACGCGGGGGTTGGCGGTCTGCAACTGGTCGGTGACCACGATCTGTCCGGCCTCGCCGGTCTTCACCCCCACGGCCTCGAGGTTGAGCCCCTCGGTGACCGGGCGGCGTCCGAGCGCGACGAGGATCTCGTCGGCACGGAACTCCTGCTCGCCGCCCGAGACCTCGGCCATGACGACGACCTGCCCGGTGACGGTATCGCGGGCAACGCGGGAGGGAACAGCGCGGCGGACCACCCGGATGCCCTCGTCGGCGAAGACTTCCTGCAATGATCTGGAAACCTCCGGCTCCTCCTTCGACGCCAGCCGAGAACGCACCAGCAGGGTCACCTTCGAGCCGAGCCGGGCGAACATCTGGGCCAGCTCCAGCGCCACGTAGCCACCGCCGAGCACCAGCAGCGAGTCGGGGCGCTCGGACAGTTCCATCGCCGACGTCGAGGTCAGGTACTCGACGCCGTCCAGCCCCTGGATGAGCGGGACCCAGGGACGGGTGCCGGTAGCGATCAGGTAATGGGCGGACTCGATGGTTTCCACGGTGCCTTCAGCGGCGGTGACCTCCAGCACAGGCGCATCCGGGGTGCCGGCGAAGGCCGCCTGGCCCTGGCGGACCGGCCAGCCGTAGGCTTCGGCCACGTCGAAGTACTTCTCACCCCGCATCGCCTCGACCAGGTCCTGCTTGCCACCCACCAGCCCGGGCATGTCGACCGCGCCCGCGGTGGCGGCGATCCCCGGGAACCGGGAGCCCGCGTCCGCGGCCACGTGGCGGGCCTCGGCGGCCGCTATCAGCGCCTTGGACGGCACGCACCCGGTGTTCACGCAGGTGCCGCCGAACGTGCCGCGCTCGACCATCACCACCGACTTGCCCAGCGTGGTGGCGCGGATCGCTGCGGCGAACGCCGCGCCACCCGACCCGATCACGGCCAGATCAATCTTCGACTGCATCCCGAACCCTCCCCGGACTGTTGAGAAATCCTCCTGATGCGGCGATACTAAAGCTTCCAGTACAGGGGAAGGTCAAGGGTGAGACCTGTGACACACGAGGGGTGAGGATGCGGATCGGGGAGCTCGCTGAAGCGGCCGGCACGACCACGAAGACTCTGCGGTTCTATGAAGACCAGGGGCTCTTGCCCCCGGCCGAGCGCACGCCCGGCGGCTACCGCGACTACACGACCGAGAGCCTCACCCGGATCGACTTCATCCACCGCGGCCAAGCCGCCGGACTCTCCCTCGCCCAGATCCGGCAGGTCCTCGACATCCGCGACCACGGCCAAGCTCCCTGCGATCACGTACGCGACCTGCTCGACGCACGCCTGACCGACATTGACCTGAAACTCAGACAGCTCCACGACCTGCGCGACACCCTCGCCGGGCTACGCGACCAGGCCGAGCACGTTGAGCCCGACACGTGCAGCTCCGACCAGGTCTGCCGGTACCTGTAGCCAAGCCCGACGCCGCACGGACACGCCATCGAGGGGTGGTGGTCGACCGAGCCCCAGCCGCACAGCTGGAACGTTCCGCCTCGACCTACTGACACGAAAGTGTCAGCGGCGTAGTGGGCATCGGAACTGCGCCCGAGGGACTCACAGCACGTATCGATCCGGGTGGGTCGACAGGGGTGAGGGTCGCCAACCCCGGTAGTCGTATGGGGATCCTCTTGCGGGACATTGTTCTTACTCCCAGCAAGCCTTGCCTGCGGGAGCGGAGACCGCCGCGGAGCGCCTGACGAACCCCGCCATTTAGCTCACAAAGTCACACGATACGCCACGCAGCGGGCTTGCAGAATCACGCCATTGCTGACCTTGACACTGCAACCAAAGCATTGTCGCTTCGCGAGTACCTAGGGACGTTCGCCGGCGACTACTTTCACCCCAACGCGACGGGCCACGCCCTGTATCTGGGAACAGCTCACCGACCAGCTCACTGCTTCTGCCTCATGATGGCCAGCTCAAAGACAAGATCTCACTAGCATCTGGGCAGCATAGCGTGCTAGCAGGTATACCCTCTTTTACGCGCGCATCTATCCGCCTTGGTCAGCTCCGGGACTCTAGGTGGTGCATTTGGGTAGCAAGAGTTAGGTGACAGGCAGGCCGCCACATGAAGCTGCGAAATCCCGCCAAACGAAGTTAACAGTCACACACTAAGGACGCCGATTACCGCTGCCGAAAAACCGCCACTTATCGTTGCGACTCACAGCCTGGGCGTTGAGCACCAGCGGATGAGCCACCGGCGTCTCCGCATACGGAATCAGGTCGCGATACGCCTCGGCGAAGCATCCGACCTGACGGGCTCGTCCTCCGCGGGCCATACGCAGCACCGCACGGAAACTGGCCGTGATGGGCACCTGCGGGAGCTCCTCCAACGCGGCCGTGACCTCCTCGAGGGCGTCTGCCATCCGCTCCGGCTCCACGGAGGCCAGCGCGGTGCCCAATCTGATGACACGCCTGAGACCCATCACCAGCATCAGCTCGCGGGCATGAGGCGTCGCCTCCCCCACAGGCGCGGACTGGTGCGCGGCAAGCGTCTGCTCCCGAGAGCTCAGCGCCGCGAGAACCTCCGAACGCACCGCAGTAATCCGATCCGGAAGCGCGCTCAGGGCGAGCATCACGTTCAGTTCTGCGACCGCTTGCCCCAGAATCAGTAGCCCATCCGGATCTGCATCGACGTTCCGGCACTGGTTGAGGGCCGCAACCGCTTCATCGAGCTCGCCGCGCTGCAGGGCGATCAAGGACAGCGCGCCCTGGCGCAGCGGGCCGGCCTCCCACCCGGAGATCTCGGTCTCGAACTCGGGAAACACCGTGATCTCGCCCACCGTCAGCGCGGTGACAAACAGGCGGATCAGCAGCCCGCGCGAAGGCTGCCAACGGGCGGCGGCGAGCAGGTGCTCCACGGCGAGCGGAAAGTCACTGCGCTCCAGCGCCTCATCCGCGTGGCTGACCAGCTCGGCCAGCAGGGGCTGGTGATCGGACTTACCTGGTACCAGCTGTGCCGCCCGCACTCGATGCTGCAGCGCCGCAGGGGAGTCCACGACGCCGGCGATGAGCTCGTGCACCATTGCTGCGTCTTCTTCGGAAGTCCGCGCCATCACGGCGCGGGCGACCGGTTGATTCAGCGCCTTATAGCCCAACCGGTTCGCGTCCCAGGTCACCAGGCCCGACTCCAGCAGCTCCGCCAGGTCCACCTGCCCCGAGAGCACGGTCTGGATCTGCGTCCTGCTCAGTGGCGCTCCCACGGCACACAGCAGAGCGACCGCGTTCTGCAGTGGCTCGTCGAGCTCCTGGATGCGCTCGGAGACCTCCGTGGCCAGCCGGCGCTGCGAGGGCCCATGGGCCACCGCGGTCAGGGCGCCAGAGAGATCGCGGTGTCCGATGGGAGATTCGCTCAGGTGCTCTGCCAGTTCCGACACCAGCCCTGGGTAGGCGCCGGTTTCGCAGACGACGAGGTTCAGCACCTCCTCGCCGACCGGTGTATGGATGCGTTGAGTCAGCAGCTCGCGGGTATCTCCGCGCGTCAGGGGCCCAACTCGATGAACGTTCCTGTGCTGCTCGTGCGCGCGAACCCGGCCATGCGGGCCACAGTGCTGCGGCGGGAGGGGCGGGCCGTGAGCACTGCCAGCAGGGGGCCTTGCTGCGCTGCTGTAGCGGCGTCGAGGAGCGCAGCGGCCGAGGCGTCGTCGGCTTTGTCGAAGTTGGCGAGTTTCAGGACCATCGGGCTGGTCTGGGACTCGGCCTCTTCCACAACCACCTGGACGAGTTCCTTGGAGGTCAGCCCGCGGACCTTCTCCGGGCGCAGCGCCATCAGGTGGCGCAGCAGCGAGCCGGCGTCATGCAGATGCCCCTCATCCAGTGCCATGCTGAAGTGGCGCCACCCGCTCAGCGGCCGCAGCGCCTCACGCACCAGCGCAGACTTTCCGATGCCCGCAGGGCCCTCAACGAAGACCACCTGAGGCCGGCCGTGGTAAGCCTGCTCCGCCGCCGCACGGATACGGTCGATCTCAGCCTGCCGACCTACGAACATATCCTCTGCGCCCGTTACGACTCGTCTCCCTCGGTGCCTCGTTGCGCCTGTCATTCCTGAAGAACGGTCTTCAGCTTACCCGCCAGAGTTCACCAGCCGGTTCACTGGGGATGACGAGTATGTTTCGTTACGGTGGACCCATGGGCACCGCGTTCTATCTCCTTCAGGGTCTCGCGCAGGACACCTCCGACTGGGACCGTGTCATTGAGCATCTCCCTGAGGACGTCGAGATTATGCGCGTCGATGTCCTCTCCCTCGGCTTCGACGGCGACCGCTTCAGCCTCAGCAGAGCGGCCGAGGAACTCCACCAGAAGCTTGGCCACTCTGAAGCCGTGATCTGCGGGCTCTCCTACGGGGCGGTGATCGCTGCCGAACATGCGATCTCCTACCCAGGTTCATCGCATCGGTATGTACTTGCCGGCCTCCAGACCAAGACACGCCGGGGCCCAGGCCGAATCCTGCGTATCGCGTACCCCCTCGTGCACCAGTTCATGCAGATGCGCAGCGGGCGCAGACTGTCCCGGGCTAAGGTCCGCAGCATGATGAGCATGTACGCGCGGCTGGACCTGCGCGACCGCCTGTCCCTCATCACCAGTCCCGTCCTGCTGATGACTGGGCGGCTGGATCGCGTGCACTTCCGTCCGGCCCGGGATGTCCTGGCGAGGGTGCCGCAGAGCGAGTTCGTCGATCTCGCAGCAGCCGGACATGAGAGCAACAAGAGCGCTCCCTAACAGCTGGTGCGCTTCGCCCGCCAGCCCCTGGTCTGAGGAGGATCACACTTCCGCTGTGCCGGTCCTGCGCCCACGGTGTCAGGCACAGCTCGTAGAATGGACACCTGCGCACTCGCTGCGCGCCCGACTGCACCCAGGCCCCGGAGATTTCATGCCCACTGTTTCCCCCTTCTCGGGAGCTGCCGGGCTCCGCGTCGTCATGCTGTCCCTGCACACATCTCCACTGGCCCAGGCGGGAACGGGCGACGCCGGGGGACTCAACGTTTACGTCAATGCGCTCTCCAAGGCGCTCGCCTCCCTGGGCGTCTCTGTGGACCTGGTGACCACTAATCTCGATCACCACGAATCCACGCAGGAGGACCGTTCCACGACACTGCCTGATGGCCGTCGCCTCCACGTACTGCGCGTGTGCCCGACGTGCCGGGAGGATAAGAACCGGCTCCTGGAGTGCCTGGAGGATTTGGCCGCCCGCGCTGTCAGCGCGGTGCAGGCCGCCGACCCTGCGCCTGTGCAGGTGATCCACTCGCACTACTGGCTCTCGGGCCTCGCGGGCCGCAGCATGGCTGCCGCCCTGGACGCGGTACTGGTTCACACGATGCACACCATCGGCGCAGTCAAACGAGAGCGGGATCCCTTCGCCCAGGAGGATCCGCGCCGAGACCAGTCAGAGGCGCTGATCGCGGCGGAGGCGGCCATGCTCACGGCCAACACCCCGCGCGAAGCGCAGGATCTTCAGCGGCTCTTCGAGATCCCCCCCAGTCGCATCCGATTGCTACGCCCCGGCACCGATCTGAGTGTCTTTCACCCGCCCGTCGGCGAAGATCCGCGTTCTGGGCCTCTGCAGGACCGCCCGCTGCGCCTGACCTATGCCGGACGCCTTCAGCCGCACAAGGGACCGCAGGTCGCCGTCGCCGCCGTGGCTCGTCTTCGCCAGCTCTACCCTGAGGTACCAGTGCAGCTGACGATCGCGGGGCGCCAGTCCGGCCCTGACGCTCTGGACATTGAGGACCTGACCGCCCAGCACGGAATCGCCGACGAGGTGGTGCTCTCTGAGCCGCTGCCCCACCCAGAGCTGGCTGAGCTCTTCCGCCGCAGCGACGCGGTGCTGGTTCCGTCCTACAGCGAATCGTTCGGGCTGGTGGCGCTGGAGGCGATGGCCTGCGGCACCCCCGTACTGGCGCACAATGTCGGCGGACTCGCGGAGCTGGTCCGGCACCGTCGCACCGGCCGGCTGATCGACACGTTGGACCCTGATCAGTGGGCACAGCAGATGAAGTGGCTCATTCTGCACCGAAAAGCATGGAGCCGTTACAGCACAACCGCTGCGCACCTGGCCCGACAGTACTCCTGGTCGGCCAGCGCCCAAGCGGCGCTCGGCGCGTATCGTGAGGTTTCGGCGCTCGTTCAGCACTGACCGGGGGTGAGGCCCCGCGTGCTCAGCGGAGCCTGGCAGCTACCCACTGGTGACCCGGCGCGGTGTAGAGCCACGGCGTCCACGGTCTTGCCCACACCAGCAGCAGCGTGAGCGCCAGCGTGCACAGGGTCAGCAGCATCACATGCGCACCCGGACCCAGCTCCAGCCGGGAGAAGACATAGTCGCGAAGCAGGACGATCACCGGGAAGTGCGCCACATAGACGACGATGGAACTGCGGCCCGCCCATTCGACAAACCGTACGGGCCCGACTCGGGGAATCCGTGGAGCGATCCACAGGATCACGGCGATCCCCAGGGCAGAGACCCCCGCCGCTTCGAAGGTTCCCACACGGAGGGCCCGTTCCTCGACACCCAAGTGGGCGAAATACGCGCAGGCAATCAGCATGGGCACCACGATGAGCCAATGCGCCTTCACCCACTTCTGCACATACCCCCCGGCCCACGCTCCGAGGAAGAAGAAGGATCCGTACCAGACCATGCTGGTGCGGAAGTCTTCGTGCTGAATGTAGAGGTAGACCATGAGCACGAAGACCCCCAGATAGAGCCACGTGTGGGTCTGCGGGAATCGCACCGCCAGGGGTTTGAAGAAGGACGCAATCAGGTAACAGGCAAGCAGCGCCATCAGGAACCAGAGATAGTCCCCGGTGATCCAGTACTGGGTCCCCTGCGGCCAGCTGATGCCGGTGCGCACAAAGACCCCGTAGAGCAGCAGCCACACGACCAGCGGCCAGCCGATCGCAGCGATTTTTCCCCAGGCATAGATCGGCAGAGGTTTCGCCAGGGAGCGCTGCAGGAGCATGCCCGAGAGAAACATCAGCAGCGGCATACGAAACGGGGTCAGATGCCGGTTAGCATCGGTCCACCACTGCACGGAAGCACCACCGTGAGTATTCACGTGCAGGATGACCACCAGGATCACCGCGAGCCCTCGCAGCAGATCCATCCACTGCATTCGCGAGGCGTTGCTGGTTTTCACAGGGTGCAAGGTTACTGCACTACCTCTCGAGACCAACGTACTCAGCACATTCGGCGTGGTGAGGCGTGCTGCCGTCCGCGTCGACACGGCGCATCACCCACAGGCCCTGCTCGTCGGCCAGCACGGGTTCGAAGCCGAGACGCTCCGCCCGCTCGAACGCCTCATCCGGGGTGAGCGGGTCGCTACCGCCCAGTTCGCGTTCGTGGGCGTCAATGATCATCCAGTTGACCCGATCATCGTCGAGTGTGCCGGCCAGCCCCACATAAGCCCGGTCCACCAGGTGCGGAGCGGCACTGTCCGCGGCCTCCACGCATGCCCCGTCGGGAATGAGCTCCACAGCCTGCCGATGTGCATCCGTACGCGCCGGCTCCGCCCAGCTCTGTCCCGTGTAGGTGAAGTGCAGCGGGAAGATGTGATGGTGTCGCGGGACGGTGAATTGCAGGACTGCGCCGCCGACCAGGCTCAGCACCAGAAGGCCGGCGGGCACGACGACGGCGACTCGGTTGGCAATGCGCGAACCGCCGCGCAGAGTTCTGACTCGGCGAAGCGTATCGAATGCCGCCAGCAGGAAGATGACCGCCAGGATCGCGTCATAGTGGTACACGAGCCCCCAGACCGTTAGCCGGTCATTGAAGAGTCGTGAGAGCAGGATCGGCAGACCGATCAATACATACGGTGAAGCCAGTGGCAGCAGCCACAGCGGCACAAAATGAGCCACCAGCAGCGCAATCTTCAACGGATGGTCCACCAGGACAGGCAGGGCATTCCAGGGCTGGGTCAGCAGGAAGACCGCCGCGGCGGAGGCGCTGGCGCCCAGTGCGCTGTACTCCCAGTAGCTGAACTCTCCGTCAGCGGCGAAGTACGGGATGATCACGTCCACGGCCAGCCAGAGACCCGCCGCACCGCACACTCCAAGAATCAGCGCCTGGACCCAGTGCCGCTTCAGCATCAGCACCAGTGCGATGGCCACCAGAGTGGCCCCCATGTCTTCACGCACTAGCAGCAGGACCAGACTCAGGGAGACAGCCAGCCACGGGCGCCGGCGCTCAACGGCCCAGATCACCCAGCCGATGAGCGGCACTCCGAAGGCGATTTCGTGGAAGTCCCAATTGATGAAGGCTTGGAACGGCCACCAGAGCAGCAGAGCCACCACGCTCAGCAGAGCCACCCGGTGGCTGAACCATCCGCGCACGACAAGATAGACGGGCACCGCCGTTGAAACCAGCAGGACTATCAGGGCCGCATTGAGCACACGGGGGTCATCCCACACCCAGTACAGCGGCGCCAGCGTGGCGACGATGGGATGGAAGTGGTCCCCAAGGATGTGGAAGTTCTCGCCCTTGATCGGCACATAGGGGGCGTTGAACCGGGCGTACTGGCGGACTGCCTGGTCAAAGATGCCCAGGTCATAGCCGAGCGCCTCAAAGTTTCGGAAGCGAAGCAGCGAGTGGGCCAGATACAGCAGCCCCGCCGTGGCCATCACCGCCGCCAGGGATGCGGCCTGTGACAGCGGCAGGCGCTTCACCCCCGCCTCCCGGGACCTGCAGGAGAGTCAGGTTCAGGTCTCTGGCGTGGCGCGCTGGTCTCATGCTCGGCGGCCCGGGCACCGTCCTCTGCCGAAGGCTGAGCGCCGGTGGGCGCCGGCACCTGCGGCATGGCACCGGAATGAAACTGCTCCGCCGTCCGCGGCGTCGTCGTCGCGGATTCCGGAAGGGGTGAGACTTCGAGCCTCACACGGTCATAGACGTGCAGGGTGAGCACCCGCTGGGTGCGAGGAATCCGCAGCATAATCGGCGAGGCCCACCATCCTCGCGTCCAGACCCACCGGCTGGAGGGAAGCAGCGCGATCACCAGCATCGCCACCACGGATGTTCCCAGCGATAGACGCAGCATCTCTTCATCCAGGTCCAGGAAGGACCAGACCGAGAGCTGGTCCTGAGCGCCGTAGCAGATGAAGAACCCGACGGTGAAGACGACCCACTTGGTCTGCCAGTCATTGCGGATGCCGATCACTGCAAACAGCGGCAGCAGCCACAGCAGGTACCAGGGGTGGATGATCGGTGAGAGGACCACCAGCGCGGTGAAGGCCCACGTCATACGGTGCAGGATGTGCTTATCGCGGCCCACGAACATGAGGATCAGCACGATGATCACTGAGAGCAGGCGTCCGATCACCCGTACGGTGTCCAGGGTCCAGGAGGCATCCAGCCCAAAGGTCTGCAGGATGGTGCTCAGCACATCGTCGATGATGCCCATCGGGGACCAGAAGGACTTGCCCGTGTCCCCCGTGCCGGCCAGGACCAGCAGCCAGCCGAAGCCGTAGCCATTGATCAGGCCCACGACGAGCAGAATCACACCGGAGATGCCCGCCGTGGCGAACCAGCACAGGAACCGCCAGAACCAGGCGTGGACCCCCGGGTACTTCCGGATCAGATGCGCAGCCCACAGCAGGCCGATGAACGGCAGCAGCACCATGGAGATGATCTTCATGCCCACCGAGACGGCGACCAGGACCGCAGCCAGCACCCCGCGCAGCCACGTCCTGTCCGCAGTGGCGGCGGCGTAGATGCCCGCCAGAGCGAAGCCCATCATGAGCGCGTCGTTGTGAGCGGAGGAGATGAAGCTGATGATGAACAGCGGGTTCGCCGCAGACAGCCACTGGGCCCGGCCGGGGTCCCCTCCGTAGAGCCGCGCCAGCTTGGGCACGTAGATCATGATGAGCACGACGCCGATCACGCAGGCCAGTCGAAACAGGAAGACCGCGGGATCGACCGCGAGGCCCGTCATGCGCATCACGGCGGCTTCGATCCACAGAAACATGGGACCGTAGGGCGTCTCCGAATGCGCCCACATCATGTCAGTGCCGAAGTGGAACCAGTTGTCCAGCTGGGAGACGCCGACCTGGTAGGGATCCTGCCCGGCCAGCACCAGTCGCCCCTGATTGACGTAGGCGTAGACGTCGCGGGAGAAGATCGGCACGCAGAACAGATGCGGCAGTGACCACACGGCGGTCGCGATGTTGACGATCCGCAGCGAACCGCTGCGCCAGCTGCGCTGCTCGGCCTCGCGTAGAGCTCGGCCGAGCAGTAGCCAGGCGTGGAACATCACCCAGCAGCCCAAGGTCAGCGCCACCGTGGAGAGGGCGACGCCGGCAGGTTCCGTGCGCAGCGGAATCACCCACCACGAGCGATTCAGCGCCGAGGCGTTGGCCAGCCAGCCGACGCCGAAAGAGCCGAAGAGCACCAGCATGGACCCCAGGAAGCCCTGGATCAGGGCGCGCGGGGTCCCCGGGCTGCTCAGGCGGGGACGCTCGGCGTCGACGGGGTCTTCCGAGGCAGGCTGACGGACAGCCGCGGTGGGCTGCTGAGGATCACGGGGCACCCGTTGAAAATATCACCGCCTCGGCGGTTGACCCCTCAGATCGAGGGGTATTTCGCCGGCTCGGACTGCGCAATGTGCTCCAGCACACGGACCACCTGAGCCGAGTAGCCGAATTCGTTGTCGTACCAGACGTAGAGAATGGCCTGGCTGCCATTGACGATCGTGGCGAGGCCGTCCACCACGCCGGCTGCTCGGGAGCCCACAAAATCGGTGGAGACCACCTCGGTGGAGTCGATGTAGTCGACCTGACTGTGCAGGGGACCTTCGAGGGACTCCTTGCGCAGGAACGCGTTGAGCTGCTCCTTGGACTCCACGGGACTGTTCAGCTCCAGGTTGAGCACCGCCATGGACACATCCGGGGTGGGAACGCGGATAGCGTTGCCCGAGAGTTTGCCCTGCAGCTCTGGAAGCGCCTTGGCCACAGCCTTCGCAGCCCCGGTCTCGGTGAGCACCATGTTCAGAGCCGCCGAGCGACCACGGCGTTCACCCTTGTGGTAGTTGTCGATGAGGTTCTGATCATTGGTGTAGGAGTGAACGGTCTCCACATGCCCGTGATCGATCCCGTAGACGTCCTGCATGAGCTTGACCACCGGGGTGATGGCGTTGGTGGTGCAGCTGGCCGCGGAGAGGATGGCGTCGTCGTCGGCGATGTCGGTGTGGTTGACCCCGTAGACGATGTTCTTGATGCTGCCCTTCCCCGGCGCCGTGAGCAGCACGCGTGAGGCGCCGTGGGCCTGCAGATGCTGTCCCAGCCCTTCTTCGTCGCGCCACTTTCCGGTGTTGTCCACCACGATGGCGTCGTGGATCCCGTGGGCCGTGTAGTCGACCTCCGTGGGATTGTTCGCGTAGATGACCTTGATGTAGGTCCCGTTGGCGATGATCGCCTGGTTCTCCTCATCCACGCGGATGGAGCCGGCGAAGGGCCCGTGCACCGAGTCGCGACGCAACAGCGAGGCACGCTTGGCCAGGTCGTTCTTGCCCCCACCGGGACGCACTACGATCGCCCGCAGTCGAAGCCCGGAGGCCGAGGAGGCGTGCTCCACGAGGATTCGTGCCAGCAGCCGTCCGATGCGGCCGAAGCCGTAGAGGACCACATCGCGAGGCTCTGCACGGCCCTCGCCCTTCTTCCCGACGACGTCGGCCAGCTCTGCGCGAAGAAACGCCTCCAGCGACTCGGCGTTGGAGGCCTTGTATCGGTTGTTCAGCCGTGCCAGGTCAATGCTGGCGGCCCCGAGATCCAACTGGGTGAGCGTCTGCACAATGGGCAGGGTCTCAGAGATGGGGAGTTCGTGTTCATCCACCTGGCGCGCAAATCGGTGGGCCTTGAGGATGTCGATCGCCGACTGGTTCACCAGGCGACGACCATAGATGCCGGTGACCACGTTGTTTTCCCGGTAAAGCCGACCGATCAGCGGAATCATGGCCTCCGCTTGGGCTTCGCGCTCGATCCAGCTGTTGAGGTGGTCACTCACAGGTGCAGACATTTGAGGGGCGGTTCCTTTCAAGACGTCGTTGTCTTTGCCGGTTCAGAGTCTACGGGGTGAGCTGGAGGAATTTCTCACGGGGTGTGTGCAAGGGGCGGGCCGGCCGGTAAGCCGGGTTCTGTCGTGGACCATCATCCATCTGGGTCCCGTGTTGCCACGGGCCTCAAGCAGCCAACCCGGATGCTCGGGCGGGCAGCCCTGATAGCGCATCCTGTTCGGCCTTGCTCCGAATGGGGTTTGCCGAGCCGCCGCAGTCACCTGCGGCGCTGGTGGTCTCTTACACCACCGTTTCACCCTTACCCGGTCTGGGACCAGCCGGGCGGTCTGTTTTCTGTGGCACTGGCCTGCGGATTGCTCCGAGTGGGCGTTACCCACCATCCTGCCCTGTGGAGCCCGGACTTTCCTCGACGCTGCGTGATCATCACGTGCAGCGCCGCGATGGTCTGGCCGACCCGTCCCTTGCGTCATCCATCCTACGCGCTGAGTTCCGTGGTCCCACGCCCTACCGGGCGCCGGGCACACGAGCATCAGAGGAGATCAGGCTCTGCTGGCGCAGATCCTCCCAGAAGGCAGCAGGAATCTCCTCCTTCAGGGCAGCCAGGACCTCAGCAATGCGCTCGGGTCGGCTGGCGCCGGGGATCACCGCGGCCACTGCGGGGTGGGGCGTGGAGAACTGCAGCGCTGCGGCTTTCAGGCTCACACCGTGCCGCTGGGCGATCTTGCTCATCACGGCGATCTTCTCGCGAACGTCGTCGGGGATCTCCTTGTAGTCGAAGTGGTCTCCGCCCAGGAGCGCGCCGGAGTTGAAAGGACCGCCCACAATGATCCGCGCACCGGTCTCCTGGGCCTTGGGCATCATCCGCTGGAGAGCGCGCTCGTGCTGCAGCAGCGTGTACTGCGTGGCCGAGAGGCTCATGGTCGGCGGAGTCTCCTCCAGATCCAAGGCGAGCTCGATGGGCTCGGTGGTGTTGACCCCCAAGCCCCACCCGGAGATCACACCCTCGGACTGTAGACGGGAGAGCACCCGGAAGGCCCCGGTGCGGGCCTGATCGAAGAGACTGATCCACGCGTCACCGTAGAAGTCACGCGAGGTGTCGTGAACGAAGACAAAGTCCAGCCTGTCAGTCTTCAAGCGCTCCAGGCTGTCCTGGATCGAACGCTCGGTGGCCTCGGCGGAGAAATCGGTGATGACCTTCTTCTGGTGTCGGAACGCGAACAGTCCTTCCTTGGTCTCATGCTCGTCCGTGACCAGACGCCCGACCTTGGTGCTCAGCACGAACTCATCGCGGTTCTTCTCGGAGAGCACCTGCCCCAGGCGCTCCTCCGCAAGTCCCGCGCCGTAGAACGGTGCCGTGTCGAAGTAGCGGACCCCCTGATCCCAGGCGGCGCGAACAGTATCCAGAGCCTCCTCCTCGGGAATCTCCCGGAACATATTGCCCAACGGGGCCGTCCCGAATCCGATCTTGTTCTGCAGCAGCTCGTTGAGATCGCCCGTGATGTCTGCTCCTTAGCTGTTAGGGGGCGGTGCCGGAGGGTACAGCGGCACCACTGACGGCAACGACGCCCGTGAGGGTTTTCTCCGTCGTCGACCGTGACGTTGGGCACCGGAGGTCGACGACGTTGTTAGGGTGTTGCGGTGCTGATTTTCCTGCCGCCCTCCGAAGGCAAGACCGCCCCCGACGACGACGGCTCCAGGCTGGAGCTGACTGACCTGTTTCTGCCGGAGCTGGCCCCGGAGCGGGACGCGGTGATGGAGGCACTGATCTCCGTCAGCGCCTCCGAGGACGCCCAAGCGGTCCTGAAGGTCGGGGCAAAGGTCATGGGTGAGGTGCGGGCCAACACGGGCCTGCGCCAGGCACCCACGGCGCCTGCATGGCAGGTCTACACGGGGGTGCTCTTCGACGCCCTGCAGGCCGAGACTCTGAGCAGGGCACAGCTTCAGCGCGCCGCCTCCCAGGTGTTTGTCTTCTCGGGACTCTTCGGCCTCACCGGGTTGGCCGATCGCATCCCCGCCTACCGACTCTCTATGGATGTGTCACTGCCGCCACACGGGCGCCTGGGGACGTTCTGGAAGAAGGCGCTCGAAGCGCCGCTGAGCGAGACAGTCGGCGACCAGCTGGTCGTCGACTGCCGTTCAGCCACCTATGCCGGCGCTTTCAGGGCTCCGGCGCAGCAGACCCTGATGGTCAACAACTTCACGGAGAAGGACGGGGTGCGCAAAGTCGTCACTCACTTCGCCAAACACGCTCGGGGAGAACTCGCCGGAATGCTCCTGCGTGCGACGACACCGCCGGAGACGATCGACGACGTCGTCGCTGTCGCCTCTCAGCGCTGGCGGGTCGAGGTGAGACCGGCCCAGAAGAGCTCGCCGCACCATCTGGACCTGATCAGCGAGGGATGCTGACTCCTACGCCGGTCAGCGCTGAGGCTGGATGGCGCTGGCGGCGGGATCCCACTGGTTTCCGGCTGCTGAAGCGTCCATCGCCTCGTTGCTGAGCCTGTCGGCGTCGCCGTTCTTGGCCCGGGGAATCCAGGTGTAGGTGACCTGGAAGGGAGAGAGGATCTGGGATGCCTCGTTGGCCAAGCGTTTCATGTCCTCGTGCTTGATCTTCCAGCGACCGCTCATCTGTTCCACGACGAGCTTCGAGTCCATTCGCACCTCGACCTGGGCCGCGGGATTCAGCTGCTGGACCAGGCGCAGTCCCTCGATGAGCCCGGTGTATTCGGCGACGTTGTTGGAAGCGGTCCCCAGGGGAACCGCCACTGCGGCCAGTATTCGCCCCTGCTGATCACGCACGAGCGCACCTGCTCCGGCGATGCCGGGATTGCCGCGGCTTCCGCCGTCAGCTTCGACAATGAGTTCAGAGGGCGTGGGGGAAGACCGCGCGGCGGGGTTCTGTTCAGTCACAGCCGTCTACCTTACTCGGTGTGTCGGGGCTGCTGCGCCGAGACTGCCGTGTCTGAAGTGGCAGGGCGCCCCGGCCTGTTCACCGGTAGGCAATCTCCACGTCGGCATGGTCCTCACGCCCCGAAGCCCAGAGCAGCAGTTCCTGCGGCTCGCCCGTGACGAGCATCGGCTGCTGATCGGTCCTTCCTCTGGTGACAGCCCCGACGCGGGGACTCAGGAAGGTGATACGACGGCCTTGGCTGCGAGCTGCCAGGGGGAAGAACAACTTCACGCCGGTGCCCCACAGTGCACGCTGCAGCTGCTCAGAGACGTGCTGGGCAGGCACGTTCTGGCGCGCGCTGGCTTGCCCCTCCCCTGCGTCGTCGCCTCCTTGGGCGCGCAGGACGTCCTGGCCGTGGATGTAGAACTCTGCGGTGTTGACGAGGTTGTCCACCGGAGCCCAACGCTGGGGGAACAGCGGAGGCGGGCCGGCCTTCACCCGGTCGACAAGATAGTCGTACCCACGCGAGGCCAGACGGTCCATCGCGCTCTGCGCGCGGTGTTTCCACCCGGGAAGCTGCTGGCCCACCATCAGGTCCGGGCGGGAGTCGCGGACCACGATGTGCAGAGCGAGGTCTGCCGCTCGCCATCCCTCACACAGCGTCGGCGCATCAGGATCGACGCTGCGCAGGGCCGCCGCCAGCGCCATGCGCTGCTGTACGGCCACGGGACGGTTCGCCACAGAGGCGGACTCGGAGAACGTGCCATTGGCGGGCGGGGCCCCAGATGCAGACATGGCGTCAGTATAGGAGCGCACCGCCGGTCCGAACAGGGTTCAGCCGCACTTGGAGGTGCCGTACTACCGGTGCCGCGCTACCGTCCGGGGGTGATGACGAAGTCCCAGGGATCGGTATTAATCCCGGAGACTGCCACACTCACGTCATACCCGCGGTCAGCCAGGGCCCGGTCAAGTGCCTGGGCGGCTGCGGGCAGCCACATCCACTCCGAGGCGAAGTGGGAGACGTCGATCAGGAACGGCCGGCCGCCGACCCCAGCGGCCTCACGCGCCTCGGAAGCGGGGTGATGCCGCAGGTCTGCGGTGATGTAGACATCTGCTCCGGCCTCACGCGCCGCGGCCAGCAGCGAGTCCCCTGCTCCCCCGCACAGAGCAACCCGCTGAACGAAGGCGTCACGGTCCCCTGCCACACGCACGCCCCCGGCCACAGCGGGCAGAATGCCGAAGACCTTGGCGGCGAACTCACCCAGGGTGGTTCCGGCCGGCAGCGTACCGATACGTCCTAGACCCTCCTCGGGGAGCCCGGACTCGGCGGCCTGGAGGGGTGCGGAGTCTTCCAGGCCCAGGATCTCTGCGAGAACATCGTTGACACCGCCCACCGCCGAGTCTCCATTGGTATGGGCAGTGAGCAGGGCACATCCGGATTCGATGAGCCGGTGGATGACCTCGCCCTTGAACGTGCCCGCCTCAACCGTGGTGACCCCGCGCAGCAGAAGCGGGTGATGGGTGATGAGCAGATCAGCGCCGGCGTCGCACGCCTCCTCCACCACGGCAGATACCGGATCCACGGCAAAATGGATGGTGGAGACGGGCCGGTCGCGACGTCCGACCACCAGACCCACCGCATCCCAGGACTCAGCCAGGGAGGCGGGCCACAGCTCCTCGACGATGGAGAGGACAGTTTCCAGATCTGGGGTCTCAGCCATAGGTCTTTTCTACCCTGCTTCCGCGGCCATTGCCCCTCGACAGGCCGAACATGACACCTGGATACAGTGGTGGAATGACGACCACGCCCCCTCCCCGCCCCTACCCAGAGATGCCCTGGGCTCGTACAGCCGCCGGTGCCAATACCTATGACGCGGAGACCGGCAGCGTCTTGCCCACGATCTACGAACGCACCACCGCGGGGGCACTGGCCCACCAGGCGCTGAACCTGGGACAAGGGTTCCCCGATGCCCAGGGTCCCGACTGGCTGCTCGAGGCTGCGGCCCATTCCATCACCCACCACGAGATTGGACCGCCCAACCAGTACGCTCCCGGACTCGGCATCCCCGCGCTGCGGGAGGCCGTAGCCGAGCACTACCGGCGCCGCAGCGGCCTGGTGCTGGATCCCGAGACCCAGATCATGGCAACTACCGGAGCCACCGAAGCCATCGCGGCCACCATTCTTGCCTGGGCACGCCCCGGAAGCGAGGTGGTGGCCTTCGCCCCCTTCTACGACTCCTACGGTGCCTGCGTAGCGCTGGCGGGCGCCCGTCTGCGCACCGTCCCCCTGCGCGCTCCTGACTATCGTCCGGATCTCAAGGCCCTGGAGACGGCACTGACGCCGAATACCTCCATGATCCTCATGAACACCCCGCACAATCCCACGGGCACCGTCTTCAGCCGCGAGGAGCTGGCCAGGATCCTGCACTTAGCTGCTGAGCGGGACATCGTGGTGATGTGCGACGAGGTCTACGAGCACCTGATCTTCGATGACGCGTCGCATACCCACTCGCCGATCCTCACCGTTCCCGGGGCAGAGAATGTGGCGCTCGCCGTCGGCTCGGCCGGCAAGTCCTTCTCCGTCACGGGATGGAAGGTGGGCTGGCTCACCGGCAGCGCAAAGCTCGTCAACAGAGTGCGCGGCGTCAAGCAGTTCCTGAGCTTCTCCTCGGGACCGGCGTTTCAATGGGCCGTAGCCCAAGGCTTGCAGGATGATCAGGGGTTCTTTGCCGAGAATGTCGCCACCCTGAAGAAGGGACGAGACCTTCTCCACTCCGGGCTCGAACGAGCGGGACTGCGGGCCCACAGCCCCGACGCCGGCTACTTTGTGGTGGCAGACGTCTCCGGGGTCAGCGAGCACAGTGCTGAAGCTTTCTGTGCCGAGCTGCTGACCCACGCTGGCGTAGCCGCCATCCCCGTGTCCTCCCTCATCAGCGCTGAGACCCCTGCTGAGGATCCGCTCAGAAAGCTGGTCCGGTTCGCCTTCTGCAAGGATCACTCCACCCTGGAGGAGGCGGTGGAGCGGATCGTCCGGTTCACGGAATGATTCCCTGCACTGGCCGGTTGAGCTGGGCATGAGCGAGACACCGACTACAGGACATCGCACCATGGTGCTGGCGGCAGGGTGCTTCTGGTGCCTGGACTCGTTGGTACGCCGTCTTCGCGGCGTCACAAGGGTCCGCAGCGTCTACACCGGAGGATCGGCAGAGACCGCGACCTACCGCGCGGTGTGCTCCGGGACCACCGATCATGCCGAAGGGGTGCAGATCACTTTTGATCCCGAGCAGCTCCCGGCAGAGGTGCTGCTTGACGTCTTCTTCACCTCCCATGACCCCACGTCCCTCAACCGGCAGGGCGCCGATGTGGGCCCCCAGTATCGCTCGGCCATGTTCTTCAGGGATGAAGCCGAGCGTCTCGAGTTCCAGACCGCCATTAAACGCGCTCAGAGCCACTATGACCGCCCCATCGTCACCACCCTGGAGCCCCTGGGTGAAGTCTTTGAGGCCGAGCCTGAGCACCAGGACTTCTACGCCCGCCGTCCGGATGTCGGCTACTGCTGGGTCGTCATCGACCCCAAGGTCGCCGCGCTTCGTCGCAGCTACGAACCCTGGCTGCGCGAGGAGCCCCTGGCCGGCTGAACACCGCGGCGGGAACCCTCCTATCCTGTGCCGCTGCGCGAGGGATAGGGTGAGACCAAGACCACTGACCTTCTCAACCAATACAGTCCCACTACAACCACAGATCGCATGAGGTGACTACTCCGTCATGACAATTCTGAACAACATCACTGAGGCCGTCGGCAATACCCCGCTGGTCCGGCTGAACCGTCTGGACGCGGATCTGCCGGGCAACGTTGCGGTCAAGCTGGAGTTCTACTCCCCGGCCTCCTCGGTGAAGGACCGCATCGGCACTGCCATCATCAACGCTGCCGAGGACGCCGGGGTCCTCAAGCCCGGCGGCACTATCGTGGAGGGCACCTCGGGCAACACCGGCATTGCGCTGGCCATGGTGGGCGCAGCGCGCGGCTACCGGGTGGTGCTGACCATGCCCGAGACGATGTCCACCGAACGACGTGTCATGCTGCGGGCCTACGGCGCTGAGATCGTGCTGACTCCGGGTGCCGATGGCATGCGAGGCGCGGTGGAGCGCGCCAAAGCGATCGTGGAAGAGACGGAGAATGCCATCTGGGCCCGGCAGTTCGCCAACGAGGCCAACCCCCAGGTGCATTACGCCACCACCGGCGAGGAGATCTGGCGGGATTCCGAGGGAGCTGTGGACGTGCTGGTCTCCGGCATTGGCACGGGCGGCACCATCACGGGAGCCGGGCGGAAGCTGCGCGAGTACAAGCCGGATCTGCACATCGTGGCTGTGGAGCCGGAGGATTCCCCGATCCTCTCCGGCGGTCAGGCTGGTCCCCACAAGATCCAGGGCATCGGCCCCAACTTCGTACCGGACATCCTGGACACCGAAATCTACAACGAGGTGGTTCAGGCCAACCTGGAGCGTGCTATCACCACCGCGCGCGAGCTCGGCACCAAGGAGGGCATTCTGGGCGGCATCTCCACCGGCGCGAACGTCGCGGCCGCTCTGGAGGTCGCTGCACGTCCGGAGATGCAGGACAAGCTGATCGTGACCCTGGCCTGCGACTTCGGTGAGCGTTACATCTCGACCCTGCTCTACGAAGACATCCGAGGCTGAGGCATATGGGTGTGATTTCACGACTGCGTGAGGACATCGCCAACGCACGCCAGCACGACCCCGCTGCCCGCAGCAACGCCGAGATCGTTCTGGCCTACTCGGGCCTGCACGCGATCTGGTCCCACCGGGTGGCGCACAAGATGTGGCAGGTCAAACCACTGAAGACTCCCGCGCGCCTGCTCTCCCAGGTGACTCGGGGGCTCACGGGCATTGAGATCCATCCGGGCGCGACCATCGGACGGCGGTTCTTCATTGACCACGGCATGGGTGTGGTGATCGGCGAGACGACCGAGATCGGTGATGACTGCATGCTGTACCAGGGCGTGACGCTCGGCGGTACCTCCCTGGAGCAGACCAAGCGCCATCCGACCCTGCGCAATGGTGTGACCGTGGGCGCTGGGGCCAAAGTCCTGGGACCCGTGGAGATCGGCGAAGAGTCAGCAGTCGGCGCCAACGCTGTAGTCGTCAAGTCCGCGCCGGCGCACTCGGTGTTGGTGGGCGTGCCGGCCAAGGACCGCAAGCGCCGCGAGGAAGAGCATAAACCACTCGTTGATCCGGCCACGTATGCCCTCGACCCCGCGCTGTTCATCTAGCGCGGGGTCGAGGAGTAAGGGCCCACTCAGCTGGAAGGGCCCCTGGCAGGCCTCGCCTGACAGGGCCAGCTCAGGGGATCCCGCGCTGTTCATCTAGTGCGGGATCTCGCGCTCATTAGGGCACCAAAGGTCAGGGGCCGCACTCTGTGGAGAGTGCGGCCCCTGACCTTTTTCACGAGAAGGTCGCTGCTACGACGACGACTCCACGTGATCGCGCACATTGCGTTTGACGCGCGCCAGCATGGCGCTCATCCCCCGCAGCCGCAAGGGCGTGATCGCTTTGCCCAGGCCCAGTCGCTGGTGGACATCGTCAGGCACTGCGAGGATCTCCTGATACCTCAGGCCTGAAAGTCCCTGCTGGAGGATCGACGCGAACCCCCTGGTCGTAGGCGCTTCTGCCGGGGCGGAGAAGATCAGTTCCGCGGTGCCTTCACCAGGAACGTCGTCGTCGTGGAACTCAATGGTCAGGAACAACGGAGACTGGCACTCCACGACCTGCTCCATCGAGTCCGCGTAGTTCTCACGCAGGTGCTCCGGCAGCTCAGGGAGCTCCCGGGAGAGCTCTAGGAGCAGTTCCAGCTTCTCCTGGTCGCCGACAGCGTGGAAGTCCTCAACGATCTCGGCCAGGGGCTGGGGCAGTCCGTCAGTCTCACTCATGGCACCAGCTTACGGGCCCCGCAGGGAGATCCGCTCAGCGGGAGGGCGCCTGGCCGGGCTCAGTGCCGGTGGTGATGGGCAGGCGGACGGCATTGCCCCACTCGGTCCAGGAGCCGTCGTAGTTGCGCACGTTCTCATAGCCGAGCAGATGCTGCAGCACGAACCAGGTGTGGGAGGAGCGCTCACCGATGCGGCAGTAGGCGATGACCTGGTCGGCCTCCCCGATGCCGGCCTCGTTCTTGTAGATCTGCTCAAGCTCCTCGCGGGACTTGAACGTTCCGTCGTCGTTGGCGGCCTTGGCCCACGGCACGTTGGCAGCTGTGGGGATATGGCCGCCGCGCAGCGCACCTTCCCCTTCGAATCCCGCCGCCACCGTGACCTCACCGGAATACTCCTGCGCCGAACGCACATCCACCAGAGGCTTGCCCAGGTGCTCCAGGACGTCCTCGCGGAACGCGCGGAACGTGGCGTCGTCGCGGGTCGCCGGAACGGGGTACTCAGCCGGCGTCACGCGGGGCGCCTCAGTGGTGAGCTCCCTGCCCTCTTCGATCCACTTGGCGCGGCCGCCGTCGAGCAGACGCAGATCCTGGTGGCCGAACAGGGTGAAGACCCATAGCGCGTAGGCGGCCCACCAGTTGGAGCGGTCCCCGTAGAACACCACGGTGGTCTCCGGGGTGATGCCCTTTGAACCGACGAACGAGGCAAACTCCTCAGGGCCGATGAAGTCACGCGTCACCGGGTCATTGAGATCGGTGTGCCAGTCGATCTTGACCGCGCCGGGGATGTGCCCTGTGTCGTAGAGGAGCACATCCTCGTTCGACTCCAGGACCACCACGGTGGGGTCGTCAAGGTGCTCGGCCAACCAGTCGGTGCTGACCAGTGCGTTCGGGTTGGCGTACTGAGAGAGGTCCTTGGCTGCCACGTGAGACACCTTCCGTCGGAAATGAATGCTTCTCTGATGCCCCAGCCTAATCAGCAGCGCCCGGGCTGCCCAGGGGTGCGTCACATGCAGACACACTCACCAGGCCGGGCGCCGGTGTGGCGTCCCCCGGGGTTCAGTAGAGTAGAGCGCATGCTCACCACCGCAACGCCGCTGTCCCAGCGCACTCCGCAGGTCACCGTGGAGGACCTGCTGGCAGGTCTGAAGCCCTCATTCCGGTTCTCCGAGGTGTCCTTCGACAGCTACATCCCGGACCCCGCCCATCCTTCCCAGGGTCAGGCCGTGGAGTCGCTGCGCAGCTTCTCTCAGACGGTGGGAACCTCCGCTTCCTCTGGCGGTTTCCTCTCAAAGCTCTTCGGCGGCAAGTCCACAGCAGCTGAGCAGCCGGCGGGCATCTACCTCGACGGTGGCTTCGGAGTCGGCAAGACCCACCTCTTGGCGTCTCTGTACCACGCGGCCGGAGCTCAGGGAGTGCCGGAGAGCCAGCGTGCTTTCGGCACATTCGTCGAATACACCAACCTGGTGGGCGCACTCTCCTTCCGCAAGACCGTTGAGGTGCTCTCCCATTATCGGCTCGTGTGCATTGACGAGTTCGAGCTCGACGACGCCGGTGACACCACTCTCATGTCCCGTCTTCTGCGCGAACTGGCCGACGCCGGCGTGAAGCTCGCGGCAACCTCCAACACCCTGCCCGGCTCGCTGGGCGAGGGCCGATTCGCCGCCAGCGACTTTAAGCGTGAGATCCAGGTCTTGGCCGACCAGTTCACCGTGATCCGCGTCGACGGCGAGGACTACCGCCACCGCGGCCTGCCCGAAGCTCCTCCCCCGCTGTCCTCGAACGAGCTGGAGGATTTCGCCGCCGAGCACTACCCCCAGGCTGAGACCGTGGTGGATGACTTCGCCGCACTGTGTGAGCACCTCACCGACGTTCACCCCAGCCGCTACCGCCAGATGATCGCCGGGGTGGACGTGCTGGTCCTCAAGGACGTGGAGACCATCGAAGGACAGTCGCTGGCCCTGCGATTTGTGGTGCTGGCGGACCGGCTCTATGACCAGGATGTGAAGATCATCGCGTCAGGGCAGCCGTTTGACCGACTGTTCACCGAAGAGATGATGGCCGGCGGGTACATGAAGAAGTACCATCGGGCAGTTTCGCGCCTGACCGCGCTGGCGCGTTCGGGCCAGATGGGAGAGCAGGCCCTCTAGTCGCACTCGGCACGTAAACACCAGTTCACCTGGCATTCACAGCCTGGTGCTTCGATGAGCACGGTTCAGGCGCTTCAGGAAGGCGCACGGCAGAAAGGGCACGGTCCAATGGTCAAAGATCCGTTCAAAGAGATCGGTGTGGGCTCGCGACAGAATCTGCGCGAGTTCATCGACCAGCTGCGGGAGGGCGGATACACCGTGGCCGACGGCCACACCCCCGACCCGGATCTGATCGATCCCCAGGGCAATGCCGTGGAGACCTGGCAGGAGAACTACCCCTACGAGGAGCGGATGAGCCGCGATCTCTATGAGATCGAGAAGTACCATCTGCAGGTCGAGCTGCTGAAGTTCCAGTACTGGGCCGAGGACTACGGGCTCAAGCACGTCATTGTCTTTGAAGGCCGTGATGCCGCCGGCAAGGGCGGGACCATCAAACGCTTCACCGAGCACCTGAATCCCCGCACCGCACGCGTGGTGGCGCTGAACAAGCCCTCGGACCGGGAGCGCGGCCAGTGGTACTTCCAGCGCTACATCTATCACCTGCCCACCGCCGGAGAGATGGTCCTCTTTGACCGCTCCTGGTACAACCGAGCGGGTGTGGAACGCGTCATGGGCTTCTGTTCCAACGATGAGTACGAAGTCTTCATGAAGCAGGCACCGCAGTTCGAGCAGATGCTGGTCGACGCCGGCATTCACCTGACCAAGTTCTGGTTCTCCGTCACCCAGCGCGAACAGCGCACGCGGTTTGCCATCCGTCAGATAGACCCGGTGCGGCAGTGGAAGCTCTCCCCCATGGACCTGGAATCCCTGGACCGGTGGGAGGACTACACCGAGGCGAAGGAAGAGATGTTCCGGCGCACGGACACCGACCACGCTCCCTGGATCACCATCAAGTCCAACGACAAGAAGCGCGCGCGCCTCAACGCGATGCGCTACTTCCTCTCGCAGTTCGAGTACGAAGGCAAGGATCACGAGGTCGTGGGTGAACCCGACCCGCTCATCGTGCGTCGCGGACGCGACGCCGTGGGTGACTGACCTGGTCCGCGGGCGGGACACCCCTCCATGCTGCGTACTCCTCAAGCAGCAACACTCATTTCTGTGCCACCACCAATCTCCGTACCAGTTCCTCAATGCCCGGTGTTGTTTCGCTCGAGCCCCTATAGAGGGTGGTGCTGAAACAACAGCGGGCCCTGGCTGACCTCGGAGGTTACAAACACGCAGAACGTTTCATCTCCGACGCCGGCCATCACGCCTGAAGCTGGTTCCGCGGGCGGATAACCGCACCGACCCCCAGCGGTTCACAGCGTCGCGTGGCTACGGTGAGACGTTGGTCGCACACGTTCAACACCGCGGCACGTAGGATGGACCGCGAACTCAATCCCTGACTGACCTTGAATGAGGAGTGTGCTTGTGGGCGCTGACATTGGCGTAACCGGACTGGCAGTGATGGGCGCGAACCTCGCGCGGAACCTGGCGCGCAACGGCTTCACCGTGGCGCTGCACAACCGCTCGGTGGCTCGCACCGATTCGCTGCTGAACTCCTACGGGCACGAGGGAAACTTTGTGCGCACCGAAACCCTGGCTGAGCTGGTCGAGTCTCTCGAGCGGCCGCGCAAGGTGCTCATCATGGTGAAGGCCGGCGGCCCCGTCGACGCCGTCATCGACGAGCTCACTCCCCTGCTGGAGGAGGGCGACATCATCATCGACGCCGGAAACTCCTTCTATGAGGAGACGCGCCGGCGCGAAGAGGCCCTCCGCGAGAAGGGGCTGCACTTCGTCGGCGTCGGCGTCTCCGGCGGCGAGGAGGGCGCACTCAACGGCCCCTCGATCATGCCCGGCGGATCCCGGGAGTCCTATGACTCCCTGGGCCCCATGCTGGAGAAGATCTCCGCGAAGTACCACGGCGAAGCCTGCTGCGCCTGGGTCGGCACTGACGGCGCAGGCCACTACGTGAAGATGGTCCACAACGGCATCGAGTACGCAGACATGCAGGTCATCGGCGAGGCCTATGACCTCATGCGCTCCCTGGCCGGACTGGAGCCGGCCACCCAGGCCGGAGTCTTCCGCGAGTGGAACACCACGGACCTGGCCTCCTACCTCATTGAGATCACTGCCGAGGTGCTCGAGCAGGAGGATGAGCTCACCGGCCGTCCGCTGGTGGACGTCATCGTCGACTCGGCCGGCCAGAAGGGCACCGGCCGCTGGACCGCGATCTCCGGCCTGGAAGTCGGCTCACCCGTGACCGCCATTGCTGAATCGGTCTTCGCCCGCTCCATCTCCTCCCAGCGCGACCTGCGCGCCGAGACCTCGCGGGTCTTCTCCGCCGGCATCAACGAAGCCATCACCGCTTCCGAGCTCTACGGCGAGGACGATGCGCAGCAGGACTTCGTCGAGGACGTGCGCAAGGCGCTCTACGCCTCCAAGCTCGTGGCCTACGCCCAGGGGCTGGACATGCTCGTGGCCGCGGGCGAGGAATACGGCTGGGACCTGGACCTGAAGTCCATCGCCTCGCTCTGGCGTGCCGGATGCATCATCCGTGCAGACCTGCTGGACACCATCATGAAGGCCTACGATGTGCCCGCCGCCCAGCGGCCCAAGAACCTCCTCCTCGCCGAGGAGTTCACCGAGGCCCTCAACGAGTGCCTGCCCGCCTGGCGCCGGGTGGTGGCCGCGGCGGCCACCTACGGCGTGCCGGCCCCGGTGTTCAGCTCCTCGCTGGCCTACTACGACAGCCTGCGCCGCGATCGCCTCCCGGCATCCCTGACTCAGGGGCTGCGCGACTACTTCGGCGCCCACACCTACCAGCGCGTGGACAAGCCCGGAACCTTCCACACGCGCTGGAGCCAGGACCGCAGCGAAGCCGAAGTATAGGCTCCGCCGCACGACTCGATCGAGTACCCAGGGGGTTCCTGCCGCACGGCAGGAGCCCCCTGGGCGTTTCGGGACTCTCTTCTTCCCGGTGACCGCGGCGCCGAGTATTCCAGCAGCGGGTCAGTCGGCGTCGTCGGCGGCCTCGATCTCATCCAGGTCCGCCGACGACGTCGCCTCGGGCCCGATCTGACCGGGCTCGGCGCGGGTGTAGAGGGCCTCCACCCACGCCCGTACGTGCTGATCCCACCGTTCGGGGTTGTGGTTCCATTCCTTGACGTGGCGCGCCCTGGCAAAGGGAACGAAGGTCACCATCGGGTTCTTCTGCGCGAGGTCACGGCTGGGGCCGTAGGGCACCACGTGATCGTCGATGCTGTGCAGGATCAGCGTCCGCAGGTGCAGCTGGTCGGCCCGGTCAATCCAGTTGAGGATCTTCAGGTCTACCGGCGATGCCAGACCCGTCACGCGGCGTCCTGCCTTGTTGGAGATGAACCAGCGGGTCATCCTGCCCACCGGCTCCGGGATCTTCAGAGCTCGTGCCTGATAGGCCAGCACATCGATCCAGTCAATCACCGGTCCGGTGAGCACCAGGCCGCGAATTCGCGCGGCGAGCGGAGATCGATCGGCTGCCTGCAGGCAGATGGCCCCGCCCATCGACCAGCCGAAGAGCAGGATGTCCTCTGCCCCGTGGTCAAGGGCGTACTGCATCGCTGCCTCCACGTCCTCCCACTCGGTGACGCCCAAACCATAGCGTCCGTCCGGAGCGGCGGGTGCCTCACCGTCATTGCGGTAGGAGATGAGCAGCGAGTCCACGCCGAGCTCGGCG
Source organism: Nesterenkonia flava (assembly GCF_031432335.1). Classification (NCBI taxonomy): domain Bacteria; kingdom Bacillati; phylum Actinomycetota; class Actinomycetes; order Micrococcales; family Micrococcaceae; genus Nesterenkonia; species Nesterenkonia flava. The sequence continues at coordinate 33,053 of NZ_JAVKGT010000024.1, forward strand.
GCTGCCGGCAGGGCTTTGATGCCTTCCTGGCGGGTGCCGCCGCGGCCGTGGACCATAATCGCCCACACGCCTCGGCCGGCCAGCGGGGCCTGCGGGTTAGTGCTGGGCACGTACCAGGCAGGGGCAGTGCCGCCTGGCAGGTCAATGCGGACCTCTTCGGAGGCGAAACCCAGGTCCTCCGGGGTCAGGTGCGATACCGAGGACCACCAGCCGCGCACTGCGGTGCGCAGGTCTCCCCCGACCACGTGCTCAACCCGGCGAGCAATCGTGCCGTCACGCGGAGTGAAGCTGGTGATGGGCCCGATCCGGGCGAAGGACTGTCCCCCGTGGAAGTGCAGCCCGTAGGTGCCGTCCACGACTGTCTCATCGGTGGCGGGGAGGATCACCTCATCGCCCTCGGGACCCTTGACGACGGCGAGGATCTCCAGGTCCTCCACCCGTTCCTTCACCGGCGTGACGACGACGCGGGCAAAGTACCCTGCCACTGCCGAAGCCGCCGTCGCCAGGGTCATCCCCGCCGCCAGGCCAGTGCTGGCACCCAGGAGTGTGGCCCGGACCCAGGGGGTTGGCTCGGGCTCCCTCCTGATCTTGCGCAGCAGCGCCTGCCCATGGCGTTCTACTCGAGCTTGAATCAGTTCCGTCCGGTCCGCTCCGCGCCTGAATCTGTGCTTCACATCGTTCGCCAACGTGCCTCACCGCCTCATCCCTTGGGGGTCACCACCACGCCCAGCTTACGCAGATCAGCGGCTCGGTGAGAGGATAGACGCATGAGTGACGAGCAGAGCCCCCAGCAGCAGGCAGCGGCCGGCGACCCCGATCCGTGGCGCCAGAAGCTCACCGATTTTGAGTACCACGTGCTGCGTGAGGGCGGAACGGAACGCCCCTATACCGGCGAGTACTGGGACAACAAGGAAACCGGCGTGTACTCCTGCCGGGCCTGCGGCGCCGAGCTGTTCACCTCCGAGACCAAGTTCGACTCCCGTTGCGGCTGGCCCAGCTTCTACCAGCCGGCAGAGAATTCCAATGTGACCTACCTCAAAGACACGTCGCTGGGCATGCAGCGGATCGAGGTCCGCTGCGGCACCTGTGACTCCCATTTGGGCCACGTCTTCGAGGGCGAAGGGTTCGACACTCCCACCGACCTGCGCTACTGCATCAACTCGATCTCCATGCGTTTCGAACAGCGTTCCGGCAACGGAGATGAGGCCTGAGTGGGCGCGACCGAGACGACGACGTCGGCATCCCTCGATGCTTCCTTCGCCTCCGACAACGTTGCCGGAGTCAGCCCGGAGATCCTCGAGGCCCTGCAGCGGGCCAACAGCGGTGCGGCACTGCCCTACGGCGGAGACCGTGAGTCGGCCCACCTTCGCGAGTGGGCCAAAGCGGAGTTCGGCGAGCAGGCTGAAATCCTTCCAGTGTTCAACGGCACAGGTGCCAATGTGGTGTCCCTGCAGGCCCTGCTGCCCCGCTGGGGCGCGGCGATCTGCACCGAGGAAGCCCACGTGAACAACGACGAGGGCGCAGCCCCGGAGCGTCTCGGCGCCATCAAGCTGCTCCCGCTGGCCTCACAGGACGGCCGACTGACGCCCGAGGATGTCCAGGCCGCCACAGCACGCCGCGGAGATGTCCACGCGGCCCAGGCCCTGGCCGTGACCCTGACCCAGTCCACCGAGCTCGGGACTCTCTACACCCCCGAGCAGATCGCAGCGCTGACCGAGACTGCTCACTCTGCAGGACTCGGCGTGCATATGGACGGCGCCCGGATCTCCAACGCCGCGTCCGCACTAGGAACCAGCCTGGCGGCGCTGACCACAGATGTCGGCGTCGACGTTCTCTCACTAGGAGGTACCAAGAACGGTGCACTGGCCGCTGAGGCCGTCGTCGTCATTAACCCGGAGCGGGTCCCCGGCGTGGAGTACATCCACAAGTACTCGATGCAGCTTGCCAGCAAGCAGCGTTTCGTCGCAGCGCAGCTGCTGGAGCTCTTCGGCACCGACCTGTGGCGCACCAACGCCGCGCACGCCAATGCCCAGGCCCGGGTGCTTGCCGAGGGTCTTGCCTCTCTGGAGGGTGTCACCCTCGCCCGGCCCACCGCGGTGAATGCGGCCTTCCCCGAGATGCCGGTGGAGATGGCGGCGCGCATCCAGTCCCGGTATCTCGCCCACACATGGGAGACCGCCCCCAGCGGTCTGCCCGTACTGCGGATCATGTGTTCCTTCGCCACCACAGACGCCCAGATCTCTGAGTTGCTCCAGGTGGCGCGGGGGGCCTGAGTGCCCCGCCGTGCGGCGTGCCTCACGCTCGGTCCGCCCTGCGGTCCCTAGTCTGGGGGTGTGAGCGCATTCGGCCCCCTGGGGGAGAACTCTTTCCCACGCCCGCCCGGCCCTCAGATCAGGACTCCGAGCATCGACGGACTGCCTCAGTCCTTCCTGGCGGCCCTGGGCGAGCTGCGCCGTGCCCGGCCGCGCGGTGAAGCGCTGGTGGAGGAGGTTCCTGCCCCGGCGAAACTCGCCCCCTATGCGGTGGCTCTGCGCGCCGAGATCCATGCGCCGGGCGTGGACGTCATCGGCGCCCATCCGGTGGCGCGCCTGCGTCCCACCGCCAACGAAGAAGAGATCCTGGCCACGGGACGGTTCATCCTCCTGCACGATCCGGCGGGCCAGGAAGCGTGGGGCGGAACCTTTCGGGTGGTGATCTACATACGCGCAGAGTTGGAGCCGGAGATGGGCAACGATCCACTGCTGGCCTCCGTCGCATGGACCTGGCTGTCCGATTCCCTGGGGCAGCACGGTGTGGAGTACACCCGCGCCGGCGGCACGGCCACCAGAATCCTCTCCGAGTCCTTCGGCTCCTTGGAGTCCCGCCAAGCCAGCAACGACGTCGAACTGCGCGCCTCATGGACGCCCTCCAGTGCGCATGTGGGTGCCCACCTGGAAGCCTGGGCGGATATGGTCTGCTCCTTCGCCGGTCTGCCGCCCCTGCCCGACGGCGTCGTCGCGCTCCCTCACATCCGGAGGAGCTGAACGTGCCGGAGACAGACACACAGAAGGACCTTCCCCTGCTCACTGAGCCCGACGGCGGCGTTCCCGCCGTCATCAACACTGAACGCGGCTTGGCCCGCTGCGCTGACGCACTTGCTGCCGGCACGGGCCCCGTGGCCGTCGACGCGGAGCGAGCTTCCGGATTCCGCTACGGACAGCGCGCGTTCCTTGTTCAACTCAAGCGAGCCGGTTCGGGCATCTGGCTGATCGACCCCGAACCCTTCGACACGCTCCTGCCCCTGCAGCGAGCCCTGGGTGAGGCCGAGTGGATCCTCCATGCTTCCACACAGGACCTGCCCTGCCTGGCGGAGCTGGGCATGCACCCGCACAGCCTTTTTGACACCGAGGTCGCCGCGCGCATGGCCAACCTGCCCGGTGTCGGGCTTGGCGCCGTCGTCGAACACCTGCTGGGCGTTCGCCTGGCCAAGGAGCATTCTGCAGCCGACTGGTCCAAACGGCCACTTCCAGCCGACTGGCTGCGCTACGCGGCCCTCGATGTGGAACTGCTGATCGATCTGCGGGAGCGCCTCTCTGACCTGCTCCACGAGCAGGGCAAGACCGCATGGGCTCAGGAAGAGTTTGAGTACCTGCGCACTCACAAGCCTGCGGCAGTCCCTCGCGAGGAGCGATGGCGCAAGACCAAAGGCATCAACAAGCTCAAGTCCCCCAGAAAGCTGGCCGTGCTGCGTGAACTCTGGCGCGCCCGGGAGGCACTGGCGGAGAAGAAGGACATCGCCCCCGGCCACCTGCTGCCAGACTCTGCGCTCATCTCCGCCGCTGACGCGCTTCCTCGCACCGTACCGCAGCTGCTGGGCGTCACCGGATTCCAGGGAAGGGCCGCCAAGCGGGAGGCGCCGCGCTGGCTGCGCGCGGTGCAGACCGGTCAGGCCACCGAGGACCTCCCGGTCCGCCAGCGCAGCGGAAACACGCCGCCGGCGCCGCGGACCTGGAAGGACCGAAACCCTCTTGCTTTCCGGCAGTTCCGTACGGCTAAAGAACGCCTGGCCGTACAGGCCGAGCGCCTCAACATCATGGCCGACACGCTGCTGGCCCCGGCAGTTCTGAAGCAGCTGTGCTGGACGCCGCCGGAGACAATCGACCTCGACACGGTCAGTGAGGCGCTCGCATCCCATGGTGCCCGCCACTGGCAGATTCGCAACACCGCCGCCGTGATCACCGTGGCCATGCTGGACCCCGATCCTCTCGAGGAGCTGTAACCGCTGGAGGACCAGTAGTCACCGAAGTGACCCCTCGGTAGAGTGTGACGCATGACAAGTTTTTCTCAGTACGCAGCGCTTGCCGAAGCCTTCTCCAGCGAGGTCGTCACCCACTCCACAGTTGAGGATGTCCAGCTGCCCGGCGAGGCCGGCACACTCGCGCTGATCCGACTGGACAACGATCACCCCAAGCGCCCGTCGACTCTGGGGCCCCGCTCGCTGATCGAATTCGGGGAAGCCGTGCAGTCCCAGGCCGAACGCGCTGAAGCCGGCGAGATCGCGGGACTGGCCGTCATCGGAAAACCGGGAGTCCTGGCGGCCGGTGCGGACATCGTCTCCGCTCAAAAGCTGGAGGAGCATCCCCAGGCCCGAGAGTTTGGGATCCAACTGGCCGCCCTTGGTCACGACGCCTACAACGCCCTGGCAGATTTCCCCGCCCCGACCTTTGCCTTCATCAACGGCACAGCTCTGGGCGGCGGCCTGGAGCTCGCACTTGCGGCCGACTACCGCACCGTCGCTGCAGGAGCCAAGGCCATCGGACTTCCTGAGACCTTCCTCGGCCTGGTCCCGGGCTGGGGCGGCATCTACCGGCTGCCGCTGCTCATCGGCCCTGAGAAGGCCGCCGCGGTGATCTTCACCAACCCCCTGAACAACAACACCACTCTCCGCAGCGTCCAGGCCTATGACCTCGGAATCGCCGATGCGCTGCTGGAGGATGACGGTTTCGAGACAGCCTCGATCGAGTTCGCCGCACGCGTGATCTCCGATGAGGCTCAGCGCGTGAGCATTGACCAACGGCGACAGCACGACGGCGGCCCGGAGGCCTGGGAGCGCGCCGTTGAGACGGCACGGGACACGGTTGCGACCAAGACCGGGTCCACCGCCCCGGGGCCACTGCGTGCCTTGGAGATCTTCGAACAGGTTCCCCGCCGCAGCCGGGAGGAGGACCGTGAGGCCGAAGTCGCTGCCCTCGGCGAACTGCTGGTCACCGACGAGTTCCGCAACGTGGTCTACGGGTTCATGGAGCTCGTGCAGAAGCGCGCTAAGAAGCCCGCCGGTGTTCCCGACGTTGTACCCCAGCAGGTGAGGAAAGTCGGCGTCGTCGGTGCCGGACTCATGGCCTCTCAGCTGGCACTGGTCTTCGCTCAGCAGATGCAGGTTCCCGTGGTGCTCACCGATCTGGCGGCAGAGCGCGTGGACAAGGCGCTGTCCTGGGTTCGGGAGCAGGCAAGTAAGCAGGTGCAGCGCGGACGGCTCAACCCCGAGCAGGCTGAGGCCGTGGTGGCACGAGTCACGGGATCCACTGATACCTCCGTCTACGCCGATGCGGACCTGGTGATCGAGGCGGTCTTCGAGCAGCTGGAGGTGAAGAAGCAGGTTTTCGCTGATCTGGAGGCAATCGTCTCCGCTGATACCATCCTGGCGACCAATACGTCCTCCCTCTCGGTCACCGCGATGGCCGAGGAGCTGTCTCATCCGGAACGGGTGATCGGTTTCCACTTCTTCAATCCCGTGGCGGTCATGCCGCTGATCGAGATTGCCCGCACCGATGAGACCTCTGAGGCCGCCATCGCGACAGCATTCGACGTCGCCTCGAGACTGCGCAAGACTCCGGTGCTGACCAAGGACGCCACAGCATTCGTGGTCAACCGTGTACTGCTGCGGCTGATGTCCGAGGCCCAGCGTGCTTTCGACGACGGCACCGATGTGCACGCGGTGGACGAGGCGCTGAAACCGCTTGCGCTGCCGATGAGTCCGTTCGAGCTGCTTCAGATGGTTGGCCTGCCCGTGGCCCAGCACGTCACGGAGTCTCTGCGGAGCTCCTTTGGTGAGCGCTTCTACGTCTCCGGCAACCTCCAGGCGCTGATCGACGCGGGGGTCACCACACTCGTCGAGCGCGACGCGCAGGGGATGAGTTCCCTCACCCGGGATGCCCGTGAGATCGTCACCCAGGGCACCGCGCCGCAGAGTCCCGAGCAGGTCCGTACCACCGCACTGGAGGCCCTGGCGCAGGAGATTGACCTGCTGCTTCAGGAGGAGGTGGTCTCCTCTCCCAAGGACCTGGACCTGTGCATGATCCTCGGAGCCGGGTGGCCGTTCCACCGCGGCGGCATCACCCCCTACTTGGATCAGCAGGGCGTCAGCGAGCGAGTCACGGGCCGGCGCTTTGGGCACCGGTAGTCGCTCCTGACTAAGCTGGGCGACTATGAGTTCTTCCTGCTGCTCCCGCCGTGAGATCCTGCGTACCGGTGCCGTAGCCGGGGCCTCAGCCCTAGTGCTGACCGCCTGCGGCGGATCCGATGAGGAGGTCCCCGCGGCGGAGCCGGCCCAGTGGCAGGATGCCCTGGTTGAGGGCGATGTCCCCGTGGGCGAGTCGGTCCGAGTGGCCTTCGGTGAGAACAAGGTCCTGCTGCACCGGGCCACCGAAACGCAGGTCTACGCTTACTCCGCCGTATGCACACATCAGGGGTGCACCGTGAATCCGGAGCCCGAGCGCTTTATCTGTCCCTGCCACAGCTCCGTCTACGACCTGGAATCGGGCGAACCCGTCGCTGGCCCGGCACCGAGGGCCCTGGAGCGGTACGAGGCCCGCGTGGAGTCGGGCATCATTCAGGTGCGCATCTGAGGCTGCCTGAGGCTCTGCCACAGGTTTAGCGGTGGCGGACACCGCCCCCCGGAGCGGGGACCTGCTCAGCGGTGGCGGAAGACCGGGATCTCACCGGTGGGCATATCCTCACCCGGGAGCCGCCGGGCGAAGGGCACCTTGGTGCCCAGCACCTGAGCCACGGTGTCCTGAGCAATCTGCGCCGAGGTCAGCCCCACGCGCTCCAGGACTTCGTTGCGTGAGCCGTGCGCGAGGAACTCCACAGGCAGGCCCACCTCATTGAGCGCAGTGTCCACGCCGTTCTCACGCATCACCTGCCGGATGCGGGAGCCGACGCCGCCGGCCTTCACGCCGTCCTCGATCACCACCACGATGCGGTGGCGCGCCGCCAGCGAGATGACCGATTCGGGCACCGGCAGCACCCACCGGGGGTCCACGACCGTGGCGCTGATGCCTTGATCCTCAAGACGACGGGCGACGTCCAGGGAGAGTTCGCCCATGGTGCCCACCGAGACGATCATGACGTCGTTAGCGTAGGGGGCGTCGTCCGCGCCCTGCCCGGGAACCGGGGTGTGGGTGGACAGGAGGACATCGACCCCGTCGGAGAGGCGCTCCACCGCGTCGATCTCCCCGTTGACCGAACCTTTGGAGAAGCGGACCACGGTGGGGGCGTCGCTGACGGCCACCGCCTCCCTGAGCTCTTCCCGCAGCCTGGTGGAGTCGCGCGGCGCCGCGATCTGCAGCCCTGGGACGATCTGCAGCAGGGACAGGTCCCACATGCCGTGGTGGCTGGGGCCATCAGGTCCGGTGACTCCGGCACGGTCCAGCACCAGGGTGACTCCAGCCTTGTGCAGCGCCACGTCCATCAGCAGCTGGTCGAAGGCGCGGTTGAGGAACGTCGCGTAGATCGCCACCACAGGATGCAGGCCGCCGTAGGCAAGCCCAGCAGCAGAGGCAACGGCATGCTGCTCAGCGATGCCGACGTCGAAGACACGGTCAGGGTGCTTCTGGGCGAAGGTGCGCAGGCCCACGGGGATCAGCATCGCACCGGTGAGGGCCACGATGTCCTCACGTTCGTCGGCGATGGCGGCGATCTCCTCCTCGAAGACGCTGGTCCAGGACCTCGCGGAGCCCCGGTTGACGGGCTCGCCGGTCTCGGGGTCGATAATCCCGACGGCGTGGAACTGATCGGCCTCATCGGCTCGGGCCGGAGCGTAGCCCCGCCCCTTCTCCGTGATCGCATGAACGATGACCGGCCCGCCGTAGTTCTTCGCGTCGGTGAGAGCCTCTTCCATGGCCTGCTGGTCATGGCCGTCCACCGGCCCGATGTACTTCATCCCGAGATCTTCAAACAATCCCTGGGGCGCCCAGAAGTCCTTGGCGCCCTTCTTCGCGGCGTGCAGGGAGCGGTAGACCATCTGAGACATGGCCCCGCCGTTGACGAGGCGTCGCTTGGTGCTGTCCATAACGGACTCGTAGATCGGATGCGTGCGCACCTTATCGAGCACACCGCGCCGCAGGGTCGACAGGTGGTTGGCAAGTCCGCCCACGGTGGGGGCGTAGGACCGGCCGTTGTCGTTGACCACAATGACTACGCGGCGCTCCTTGTCGGCCGCAATGTTGTTCAGGGCCTCCCAGGCCATACCGCCGGTCAGAGCGCCGTCGCCGATGACCGGGACCACGAACCGGTCCCCCTCCCCTTGGAGGACGCGGGCCCGGGAGATGCCGTCAGCCCATGCCAGGGAGCTTGAGGCGTGAGAGGACTCGACGACGTCATGGATCGACTCTGCCCGTTCCGGGTAGCCCGAGAGTCCCCCCTGCTGACGCAGAGTGGAGAAGTCCTGACGTCCGGTGACCAGTTTGTGGACATAGGACTGGTGGCCCGTGTCGAAGATGATCGAGTCGCGCGGCGAGTCGAAGACCCGGTGCAGCGCCAGGGTCATCTCCACCACGCCGAGGTTGGGTCCCAGATGCCCACCTGTGGCGGAGACATGGGTGATGAGGAACTGCCGGATCTCCTCGGCCAGGCGGCCCAGCTGCTCATCGGTGAGCCGGCTCAGGTCCTGCGGAGACTGGATCGTCTGCAGAATCGTCATCCGGCCAGTTTACTGCCCTTTGAGCTCCGCGACCTCTTCTTTGAGCTCATCCACCTGTTGGCGCAATTCCAGGACCTTGCGGATGCCCGGCAGGGTGACGCCTTCCTCCGTGAGCTCCAGGACTTCGCGCAGTCGCTGTACCTCGTCGTGGGAGTAGCGGCGCTGCCCGCCCTCGGAGCGCTCCGGGGAGACGATGGCTTGTTCGTCAAGGCGGCGTAGGGCGGGCGGCTGCATTCCCAGAATCTCGGCGACCTGGCCAATGGTGTAGAACGGCGCGGAGGTGTCCTCCAGCAGACCGCCCGCCTGCTGGGTACGGGATGAGGCGTCGTCGTCGGTCATGGTTCGTGAAGGTCCTGAGGAAAGAGAGTGTTCAGCCTCCCAGTGTAGCGCCGGTGGATTCTGCCGTGGAGGCTCCGGAGGCATGCGTCATAGGCGCGGGCAGGCCAGAGACCCTGACTTCGTGCTCGTTGGCCTCCACGTCGAAGCTTCCATGCTCCCCCAGGGAGATGCCGTGGACCCTCAGGGCCCCGAAGAGGCTGGGAGCCGCTTCAGCCCTGACTGTTCCGGCGGGCACATCGACCTCGAGGCCCAGACCGATGCGGAGCATCTCATAGGGCACCGCGGCAGCCCACGCCTGAGGCGAGCAAGAGGTGGGATACGGAACGGGCACCGGCATGTCGTTCCTGGAGAAGCCACAGAAGAGTTCGGGGAGCCGTCCGCCGAAAGCCTCCAGCGCATCGGCCAGGCCGGAGAGGACCGCCAGGGCGGCGTCCCGCCGGCCGTAACGGGCCATGCCCGCCGCCCCGAGGACGGTGTCATGGGGCCAGACTGAGCCGTTGTGATAGCTGGCCGGGTTGAACGCGACCGAACTCTGGGAGCGAGTGCGGATGCCGAAACCGCTGAAGAGATCATCGCTGATGAGTGTTTTGACGACGTCGTCGGCATGCTCCTCGGCCACAATTCCCGACCACAGGCAGTGTCCGATGTTCGAGCTCAGGGCATCGACCTGATTCTTCTCACCGTCGAGAGCCATCGCGTAGAAGCCCGGCCCGGGCATCCAGAAGGCGTCGTGGAACCGCGCCTTCAGCTCCGCGGCGCGTGCCCGCCAGACGGCGGCACGCTCGGGGCCGCCCCAGGCCTCCTCCAGTTCAGCGACGGCCAGATACGCCGCGTAGGCGTAACCCTGGACCTCCGCCAGGGCAATCGGGGGGCGCGCTTGGATGCCGGCCGCGCCCGCGATGGCGTCGTGACTGTCTTTCCATCCTTGGTTGGCGAGGCCCTTATCGGATGACCGCTGATACTCAATGAAGCCGTCGCCGTCACGGTCGCCATAGCGGTGCAGCCAGTCGGCGCCGGCGCGCACGGCCTGCTTCAGCGGAGCCAGTTCTTCCGCAGAGACTCCCCAGCGCAGGGCGCGTCCAGTGAGCATCAGGAACAGCGGTGTGGAGTCGATGGACCCGTAGTAGACGCTGTCCCCTCCCAGGGCGAGAGAGAGGTCAGCACCGTGCCGGACCTCGTGCAGGATCTTGCCGGGCTCCTCCTCGGTCATGGGATTGACGGCACCACCTTGCAGACGTGCCAGAGTGGTCAGAGTGCCCATGACCAGCCCTGGGGCGAAGGGAAGCAGCATCCAGCTCGTCAACAGGGAGTCCCGTCCGAACAGCGCCATGAACCAGGGAGCGCCCGCAGCGACGACGTCGTCTTCGGGGTGGTCCGGGTCCGTGATGCGCAGCGCCCCGAGGTCCTGCTCGCTGGTGGCCAGGGCTGCAGCCAGCACGGTGTTCTCCACCTCAATCCGCGGAGCGGTCTCCCGCCAGGAGTGCATGCGTTGAGCCGGACGGGTGGATTCCACGTCCTGGTCCGTGGGGAAGGCAGCTGCCATCTCCTCCCCGCTCGTCGAAGGGAGCACACTGACCGTGGTGCTCCACTGACCGTGAGCGGGGACCACTGTGCGATAGGTGAGGGTATGCGGAGAGGCGATGGCGCCCTCTGCACTGACCCGCACGCCGCGTCTTTCGGTGCCCCGTTCCGAGACGAAGATCAGATCCCCACCGGCTTGGCTGTGGGTCACGGCTCCGGTGGTGAGACGGCGCCGCTCCTTGACCTGGAAGAGGTCTGCGAAATCGGCGTCGGCGGCGATGGTCAGATGGATCCCGGCGGCTTCCGGACCGTAGTTGCGCACCGTGATGTCCTCACGCATTCCCTGACCAACCAGTCGACGGCGCTCAACGATCAGCGTCGGCTCTACGAGACCCTGGCGCGTTGGCGCGCGGCTGATGAATCGCTGCTCAAAGGGCTCCCCCGGAATCACCGTCAGGGGCTCCAGCAGTTCACCATCGATGCGAACTTCCCAGTGCGAGATGACTCGCGTGTCACGCACGAAGAGTCCCTCAGCCCGGCCGGGCTGGATATCTCCATGGATTTCAGAGACGCAGAAGGTGGAACCCTCCACAAGCGTGACCTGCGTCTGAGGCAGGGAAACGGTCGGCAGTCCGGTGGGCCTGGCCTTTTCCTTGGTATCGAGCGTCATGGGAACGACCTCCGAGATGTCATCCTTGCACACTGAAAGGATATTAGTTACAACTTAATTTGCAAGTTGCTTCTCGCACCTGATGCAGGTCACCAAGTTTCATTGGCACGCTTGATTTCATTTCGGAGGCAATGCTCCCCCATGTCTATAGCAGCTCACACCCCGGAGAACGCTCCCCAGCTCGATGACTCGCCGCGACCCCTGCGGATCGGCATGGTGGCCCCGCCGTGGTTCGAGCTTCCGCCCAAGGGCTACGGCGGCACCGAGGCAGTAGTCGCCTCACTCGTGGATCAGCTCTCCCTGCGGGGTCACGAGGTCACGCTGGTGTCCTCGGGATTCAACGGCACGCGGGCTGACCAGCACATCAGCGTTTTCGAAAGGCCGCCCTCGGAGCTCTTGGGCCAAAGCCCCATGCCTGAGGTCATAGCGGCTGCAGAGACCGCTCGTGCGCTCGAGAGCCTGGATCTCGACATCGTCCACGACCATTCCCTCGCCGGCCCCCTGTTGGCCCGCGGCCGCAGCATTCCCACGGTCACGACCATGCACGGGCCCGTCGTAGGACTCAGCGGCGAGTACTTCCGCAGGCTCGGCACCTCCGTGGACATCATCGCCATCTCGGATGCTCAGCGCCGCATGGCTCCCGACCTGAACTGGATCGGCACGGTGCATAACGCCGTCGACGTTGCGAGCTTCCCCTTCCGGGCGGAGAAGGAGGACTTCCTGCTGTGGTTGGGACGCTTCAGCCCGGACAAAGGCGCGCATCTGGCCATTGACGCAGCACGGGCCGCCGGTCGCCGCATTGTCCTGGCCGGGAAACTTAACGAGGCGCCCGAACGCCGCTACTTCGAGGCCGAGGTCAGGCCGCGCCTGGGATCAGACGCAGAGTACCTCGGCGAAGCAGACGCGGTCCTCAAGCGGGAACTCTTCTCCAAGGCATCCGCCCTGCTGTTCCCCATCCAGTGGGAGGAGCCCTTCGGCATGGTGATGGCCGAGGCGATGGCCTGCGGAACGCCCGTGCTCGCGACCCGACGTGGCAGCGTTCCGGAGGTGATCCTCGATGGTGTGAGCGGAATCATCGTCGACACCACGGACAAACTGCCAGAAGCCATCGAGCGGTCCCAGCAGCTGATCCCCTCCCAAGTGCGCTCCTGGGCGGAGGCCCGGTTTGACCTGCCGGTGATGGCCGAGGGTTATGAGCGCATCTACCGAGCCCTGGTCGAAGGAACCGCGAGCATCCAGGACATCGCCGCGCACGTGGCTTGAGCCTTCACTCGGAAGGCAAAGAACAGCAGCGGGCCCCACCTCCTCATCGGAGGTAGGGCCCGCTGTGCTGGGCGCTTCAGCCGCCCCGCTGGTGAAGAACCGGTTTAGTTCTTGCTCACCAGCTGACGGAGCACGTACTGCAGGATGCCTCCGTTGCGGTAGTACTCGGCCTCACCGGGGGTGTCGATGCGCACGACGGCGTCGAAGGTGACCTCGGTGCCGTCTTCCTTGGCTGCGGTGACCTTCACGGTGGAGGGAGTGGTGCCGTTGTTCAGCTCGGTGATGCCGGAGATGCTGAAGACCTCGAAGCCGGTCAGGCCCAGAGTGTCGGCAGACTCGCCCTCGGGGAACTGCAGCGGCAGCACACCCATGCCGATGAGGTTGGAGCGGTGGATGCGCTCGAAGGACTCGGCGATCACGGCACGCACACCCAGCAGGCGGGTACCCTTGGCTGCCCAGTCACGGGAGGAGCCGGAGCCGTACTCCTTGCCGCCGAGCACCACCAGGGGCGTGCCCTCTTCGGCGTAGTTCATGGCGGCGTCGTAGACGTAGGCCTGCTCGCCACCCTTGGTGAAGTCGCGGGTGAAGCCACCCTCCACGCCGTCCAGCAGCTGGTTCTTGATGCGGATGTTCGCGAAGGTGCCGCGAATCATGACCTCGTGATTACCGCGGCGGGAGCCGTAGGAGTTGAAGTCCTTGCGCTCCACACCGTTCTCCAGCAGGTAGCGTCCTGCCGGGGTATCCGATTTAAAAGACCCTGCTGGGGAGATGTGGTCGGTGGTCACCGAGTCGCCCAGCTTCAGGAGCACGCGGGCTCCCTCGATGTCGGAGACCGGCTCGGGCTCCAGCTCCATACCGTCGAAGTAGGGAGCCTTCCGCACGTAGGTGGAGTTCTCGTCCCACGCGAAGGTTGCACCCTCGGGGGTGTCCAGCGACTGCCAGCGGTGGTCACCGTCGAAGACGGTGGCGTACTTGGAGGTGAACATCTCCGTGTCGATGGACTCGTCGATGATCTTCTGCACCTCGATCGGGTCGGGCCAGATGTCCTTGAGGTAGACATCGTTGCCGTCGGCGTCCTGGCCCAGGGGCTCGTTCTCGAAGTCGAAGTCCATGGTGCCGGCAAGGGCGTAGGCGACCACCAGCGGCGGGGAGGCCAGGTAGTTCATCTTCACGTCGGGGTTGATGCGACCTTCGAAGTTACGGTTGCCGGAGAGCACGGAGGTGACCGCAAGGTCCTCCTCCTGCACCTTCTTGGAGATCTCCTCCTCCAGAGGACCGGAGTTGCCGATGCAGGTGGTGCAGCCGTAGCCGACCACGAAGAAGCCGATCTTCTCCAGGTACTCGATCAGACCGGACTTCTCGTAGTAGTCGGTGACGACCTTGGAACCCGGGGCGATGGAGGTCTTGACCCAGGGCTTCTGCACCAGGCCCTTCTCCACGGCGTTGCGGGCCAGCACACCGGCGGCCAGCATCACGTTGGGGTTGGACGTGTTGGTGCAGGAGGTGATGGAGGCGATCGAGACGGCGCCGTGGTCCAGAGTGAACTCGCGGCCGTCGGGCATCTTCACCGGCACCGGGTGGGAAGGGCGGCCGCTTACGGGCTCGGAGCCGGCGTCCATGGGACGGGGCTCGTCCTTCGGGGACTGTTCCTCACCGGGGGTGTGGGCCGGAGCGTCGGAGCCGGGGAAGGACTCGGCCGAAGCCTCGTCTGCCTTGCCGTTGACCGAGTCTGAGATGCCCAGTGCATCCTGGGTGGCCTTGACGTAGTTGTGGATGTCCTTGCGGAACTGTTCCTTGGCATCGGTGAGCTCGATGCGGTCCTGGGGACGCTTCGGACCGGAGATGGAGGGCACCACGGTGGACAGGTCCAGCTCGAGGTGCTCGGAGAAGCGCAGCTCACGTGCCGGATCGTGCCACATGCCCTGCTCCTTGGCGTAGGCCTCCACCAGGGCGAGCTGCTCCTCGGTGCGGCCGGTCAGGCGCAGGTAGTCGATCGTCACGTCGTCGATGGGGAACATCGCGGCGGTGGAGCCGAACTCAGGGCTCATGTTGCCGATGGTGGCGCGGTTGGCCAGCGGCACGGAGGCCACACCCTCACCGTAGAACTCCACGAACTTGCCCACCACGCCGTGCTGGCGCAGCATCTGGGTGATGGTCAGCACCACATCAGTCGCGGTGGCGCCGGCCGGGATCTCGCCGGTGAGCTTGAAGCCCACCACACGCGGGATCAGCATGGAGATCGGCTGGCCGAGCATGGCCGCCTCGGCCTCAATGCCACCCACGCCCCAGCCCAGGACGCCCAGGCCGTTCTCCATGGTGGTGTGGGAGTCGGTGCCCACGCAGGTGTCGGGGTAGGCACGCAGCACGCCGTTAACCTCGCGGGTCATGACCACGCGCGCCAGGGACTCGATGTTCACCTGGTGGACGATGCCCATGCCCGGGGGGACAACCTTGAAGTCATCGAAGGCAGTCTGGCCCCAGCGCAGGAACTGGTAACGCTCACCGTTGCGCTGGTACTCGATGTCCATGTTCCGCTCGATCGCATCGGAGTTACCGAAGAAGTCGATCTGCACGGAGTGGTCGATCACCATCTCCGCCGGTGCCAGCGGGTTGATCTTGTTGGGATCGCCGCCCAGGTCGGCCACGGCCTCGCGCATGGTGGCCAGGTCAACCACACAGGGCACACCGGTGAAGTCCTGCATCAGCACACGACCGGGGGTGAACTGGATCTCGGTGCTGGGCTGGGCGTTCTCATCCCAGCCACCCAGAGCCTTGATGTGATCTGCGGTGATGTTTGCGCCGTCTTCTGTGCGCAGGAGGTTCTCGAGAAGAACCTTCAGGCTGTAGGGAAGGGACTCATAGCCTTCGACCTTGTTGAGACGGAAGATTTCGTAGTCGGCGCCGTTGACGTTGAGAACGCCTTTTGCTCCGAAGCTGTCCACTGTGCTCACGCGGGACTCCTTGTCTAGTTGCCAGACGTAGCCCACAACGCTGAAACCGATGCAGCGGCGCCGGTTGGATGGCCTTGATCGCCTCGATCACGACGCGCAGGAATGATCCCGAGGCGACGTCGACGTCGAGTCAGTGGTGCGATCAGGCCCCGGAGCAGCTCTCAGGTCAGCGCCAGGGGCTGTATCGCTCTCCATCCTACCCATAAGCGGCTCCCTGCTTGTGACCCCGAGTTCTGAACTGAAGTGCAACGCTTTCGACTTGCCCGCGGCGATCCGT
>NZ_JAVKGT010000025.1:0-44013 GCF_031432335.1 Nesterenkonia flava
GTGTCACTGATGTCTTGAGACAGTTCTGTCACCGATCTCCTGAGACATCACACACGGCCATACGTGCGGAAGCAGGGGGTAACGTGCGCACGCGGGGGCAGCACCGCCCGCCCCAGCCGCTCACGACGACGGCCCCTCACCCGAATACCAGGGTGAGGGGCCGTCGTCGCACTGGCCGTTGATCTGAGGAGATCAGCGGCGACTGTGTGCCTTCTCCTGCATATCCTCGATCTCGCGGCCCTTGGTCTCGGGAACCCAGAGCAGCACAAAGACCAAGCTCAGCAGCGCACTGATGGCGTAGAAGCCGTAGGCGAAGACCAGCGACAACTCCGCCATCTGCGGGAACAGCGTGGAGATGAGGAAGTTGGAGCCCCAGTTGAACGCCGAGGCCACGCCGAGCGCCACGGCACGCACGCGGTTGGGGAACATCTCACCCAACATGAGCCACATGAAGGGGCCCCACGTGGCGCCGAAGAAGATGACGAAGATGTTCGCCGAAACCAGGGCGATCATGCCCCACGGC
This sequence comes from Nesterenkonia flava, assembly GCF_031432335.1. Lineage (NCBI taxonomy): Bacteria > Bacillati > Actinomycetota > Actinomycetes > Micrococcales > Micrococcaceae > Nesterenkonia > Nesterenkonia flava. The sequence goes on from NZ_JAVKGT010000025.1 coordinate 524, forward strand.
TCGGGAAGAGAGACCACGGTCTCCAGCTCGCCGAACTCGTTGATGACCTCCTCGGAGATCGCCTGGGAGAACGCCACTGCCATCATGCCCAGGCCCAGAGCCATTCCGGCTGAGCCGACGGCCAGCGGGATGCGGCGTCCCACCTTGTCCACGATGAGGATGCCGACGATGGTGGCCACGATGTTCAGGCTGGTGGTGATGACCTGGACCAGCATGGCCTGGTCCTCTTCGATGCCCACAGCCTGCCACAGGGTCGTGGAGTAGTAGAAGATCACGTTGATGCCCACGAACTGTTGGAAGACCGCCAGGCCGATGCCGACCCAGACGATCGGCATGAGCTTGCCGCCCACGAACAGGTCCTTGAGCTTCTGACGGGCCTCCAGGTTAATGGTGCGCCGGATGTCTTCGATCTTGGCGGCGAGGTTGGATTCACCCTTGATGCCGACGACGTCGGTAAGCACTCGGCGGGCGGCGTCGTTCCTGCCACGGGAGACCAGGTACCGGGGTGACTCAGGGATGGACAGTGCCAGCAGACCGTAGATCAGGGCCGGGACCGCTTCGGAGATGAACATCCAGCGCCATGCCTCCAGGCCGAACCACAGCACCCCTTCGGCCGCACCGGCGACGTTGGCGAAGAGCGCGTTCGAGGCCGCGGCCATGAAGATGCCGATCACGATGGCCAGCTGGAACAGTGAGCCCAGGCGGCCGCGCCAGTTGGCCGGGGAGACCTCGGCGATGTAGGCCGGAGCGATCACCGAGGCCATGCCGACGCCGATGCCGCCGACCACGCGCCAGAGGATGAGGTCGTAGACCCCGAAGACCAGACCGGTGCCGATTGCGGAGACGAAGAAGAGCGAGGCCGCGATGAGCATGGCCTTCTGGCGGCCCACGCGGTCTGCGAGGTTGCCGCCGGTGAAGGCGCCGACCACACAGCCCAGCAGCGCGCTGGAGACGCTGAAGCCGCTCATGAGGGCTCCCAGGTCAAACTCTTCCCGGATAGGTCCTACGGCTCCGTTGATGACAGCGGTGTCGAAGCCGAAGAGGAAGCCGCCGAACGCGGCGACAAGAACAACCCAGGCCACTGCGCCGACGGCAGGATCCTGGGTGCGAGAGTCAGTACTCATGGTGCGTCCTTACACGAGGTCTTTGAAGTGACTACTCGGTAGTACTGCCGAGCGCCCGAACGAGTATGACAAGGTGAAACCGCTTTAGCAACGCGTGAGCGCATCTGCGCACTCTGATGAGCGGTCGATTCGGGGAGCTGAGCGGCTGCTCAGGACGCCCCGGCGACGTCGTCGGACTGGGGTCGCATGGCCCGGGTCTGCTCTGCCCGGGACGCCAGCTGATCATCAGGTGGATACTGCACGGACTCCAGCACGAGCCCCTGAGGAGGAGCCAGCCGCACATTCTGATCCCAGCTGGGCTCACCCAGCCGCTGCATGAGCCATCCGGGTTCCCGGCGCCCCTCCCCCACGTCGAGGCACGCCCCGATCAGGGTGCGCACCATGTGGTGGCAGAACGCATCGGCTTGCAGGCGGGCGGTGATGACGCCGTCTTCTCCGCGGGTGATCGTGAAGGCCTGAAGCTCACGGATGGTGGTGCTGTGCTCGCGGGGGCGGCAGAAACTGCCGAAGTCGTGCAGCCCCAGTACCGCCGTGGCCTCAGCATCCATCAGCTGCTCGTCCACGTGTCGGCGCACCCAGGCGGTGTCCTGCCTACGCAGCGGATCCCATAGTTCACGCCGGTCAGCGATGCGGTAGGTGTACGTGCGGCTCAGCGCGGAGAAGCGCGCGTCGAAGGCTTGGGGCACCTGGACGGCGTGATGGACGACGACGGCGCCCTCCTGCCGTCCCAGCACTCCGGAGAGCCGCCTCAGCAGTGCTTCCTCAGCCGTGATGTCGCGACCGCGGCTCAGCGCCTGCCACTCCCCTGCCTCCAGGTCGAAGTGCACGACCTGGCCCCGGGCATGCACTCCTGCGTCGGTGCGACCAGCCACGGTCACGGGCACCTCTCGGCGGATGATGGTGGCCAGGGCCTCGCGCACCACGCCCTCGACAGTGAGGAGGCCGGGCTGGGCTGCCCATCCGCGGTAGGCGTTGCCGTCATAGGCAAGGTCGAGTCGGATCCGGGGCATGAGCTCAAGCCTAGCCGCAGCCGGAAAATGTGCTGAAACTGGCACCTTCCGGCGTCGTTGTGGTCTCTTCGTGAGGTTTCAGCACACTTCTTGGCCCATTTCTGCCGATAACCCCCAGGGAACGACTGAGCCCCCGCCGCCTTCGGAAGAAGGGGGCGGGGGCTCAGTCAGTGATGCCTCAGGCCTGTGGGACTTACTTGTCCTCAGACTCCTCAGCAGCAGCCTCATCGACCTCGGTGTCGGCGGGTGCCTCTGCGGCAGCCTCGTCGGACACCTCGGCGGTCTCGACCTCGGTCTCGTCGACCTCGGGCTCCTCGGCCGGAGCAGCAGCGGCAGTGGCGCGCTCGGCATCAGCCACCACCTTCTGCTTCGGGGAGACGGGCTCCATCACGAGCTCGATGACAGCCATGGGGGCGTTGTCACCCTTGCGGTTGCCGATCTTGGTGATGCGGGTGTAGCCGCCCTCGCGCTCGGCCATGGCCGGGGCGATCACGGTGAACAGCTCGTGGACGATCGCCTGGTTGGTGGCGTTCTTGGCGCTGATCTTGCCGACCACTGCACGGCGTGCAGACAGGTCGCCCTTCTTCGCCAGAGTGATGAGCCGCTCAGCGTAGGGACGCAGGCGCTTGGCCTTGGTCAGGGTGGTGGTGATCGAACGGTGCTCGAACAGCTGCGCGGACAGGTTCGCCAGCATGATCCGCTCGTGCGACGGGCTGCCGCCCAGACGCGGTCCCTTGGTGGGGGTAGGCATAGTCGTTACTCCTCAGGTGTGCCGCTCACCTTAGGTGAGCGAATGTCTCAAGTGAGAGCAGTCGGTTAGAACTGCTGCTCGTCGTCGTAGTCTTCCTCTTCCGCTGCAAGGCGGGCGGCGGCAGGGTCGAAGCCGGCCGGGGAGTCCTTCAGGGACAGACCCAGTTCGGTCAGCTTCTCCTTCACCTCGTCGATGGACTTGGCACCGAAGTTACGGATGTCCATCAGGTCTGCCTCGGAACGCGCCACGAGCTCACCCACGGTGTGGATGCCCTCACGCTTGAGGCAGTTGTAGGAGCGAACGGTGAGCTCCAGGTCCTCGATCGGCAGAGCCATATCGGCGGCGAGGGCGGCGTCCGTCGGGGACGGGCCGATCTCGATGCCCTCGGCAGCCACGTTCAGCTCGCGAGCCAGGGAGAACAGCTCCACCAGGGTGGTGCCGGCCGAGGCCAGGGCGTCACGGGGCTCCATGGAGGGCTTGGTCTCCACGTCAACGATCAGCTTGTCGAAGTCGGTGCGCTGCTCGACACGAGTGGCCTCCACCTTGAAGCTGACCTTCAGCACCGGGGAGTAGATCGAGTCGACCGGGATGCGGCCGATCTCGGAGTCCTCGAGCTTGTTCTGCGAGGCGGAGACGTAGCCGCGGCCACGCTCGACGGTCAGCTCCAGATCCAGTTTGCCGTCCTCGTTGAGGGTCAGCAGCTGCAGATCGGGGTTGTGGAACTCAACACCGGCCGGCGGGGTGATGTCGGCAGCGGTGACGGGGCCGGGACCCTCCTTGCGGAGGTAGGCCACCACGGGCTCATCGTGCTCGGAGGAGACGGAGAGCTTCTTGATGTTGAGCACCAGCTCGGTGACGTCCTCCTTGGCACCGGCAATGGTGCTGAACTCGTGGAGAACGCCGTCGATCCGGACGCTGGTCACGGCCGCGCCGGGGATCGAGGACAGCAGGGTGCGGCGCAGGGAGTTGCCCAGGGTGTAACCGAAGCCCGGCTCCAGGGGCTCGATCACAAAGCGGGAACGGTTTTCGGCGACGGCTTCTTCGGTCAGCGTGGGGCGCTGTGCAATGAGCACTGGTTGTTCCTTTCAGAGTGCATCCGCTATATGACGCATTCTCAGTTCAGTGGTAGATGCTCAGCCCGACGGTGTGCGGCTTAACGCCTGCACCCCGCCGGGCTCGCAGAATGGGAGAAAGAAGGGTCGCTCAGACGCGACGGCGCTTGGGCGGCCGGCAGCCGTTGTGGGCGCTGGGAGTCACATCAGAGATGGAGCCGACCTCGAGGCCTGCGGCCTGGAGGGAGCGGATCGCGGTCTCGCGGCCGGAGCCGGGGCCCTTGACGAAGACGTCGACCTTCTTCATGCCGTGCTCCTGGGCACGCTTTGCAGCCTGCTCAGCAGCCATCTGCGCAGCGTAGGGAGTGGACTTGCGGGAGCCCTTGAAGCCAACCTCGCCGGAGGAGGCCCAGGAGACCACAGCGCCGGTGGGATCGGTGATCGAAACGATCGTGTTGTTAAAGGTCGACTTGATGTGAGCCTGACCCTGGGTGATGTTCTTGCTTGCCTTGCGGCGCGGCTTACGGGCCGCTGCACGAGTCTTGGGGGGCATAGTGTCTCCTGTGAACTACTTCTTCTTGCCTGCGACGGTCTTCTTCGGGCCCTTACGGGTGCGCGCATTGGTCTTGGTGCGCTGACCGCGGACGGGCAGGCCGCGACGATGGCGCAGGCCCTCGTAGGAGCCGATCTCGACCTTGCGGCGGATGTCAGCGGAAACTTCACGGCGAAGGTCACCCTCGACCGTGTAGTTGCCCTCGATGTAGTCACGCAGAGCAACCAGCTGCTCGTCGGTGAGGTCCTTGACTCGGGTGTTGCCGTCAAGACCGGTGGCCTCAATGGCCTGTTCGGCGCGGGTCTTGCCGACGCCGTAGATGTAAGTGAGTGCGATCACCGTGCGCTTTTCGCGCGGGATGTCCACACCTGCCAGACGTGCCACGTGGCAGTCCTCCTTTTTCTTTGTCCGAAGGTCTTCAGCAGTGCGATCCCCTGCGTCGGAGGTGACGCTTGTGTACGGGTCTCCGGCCTTCGGCAACCGGAGGTATGCTCGTCAGCTCATCCGAGCTGCACTGCCTCTATGTATTGAGCTGTCCAGCGCTTGGGTGCGCCCTCACCTACAAGGTTTGTGGTGAGGGTCAGCCCTGGCGCTGCTTGTGGCGCGGGTTCTTGCAGATCACTCGCACAACACCACCGCGGCGGATGGTCTTGCAGTCGGAGCAGATCGGCTTCACGCTCGGCTGAACCTTCATGGGTTCTCCTCGATTACTTGTAGCGGTAGACGATACGGCCGCGGTTGAGGTCATAGGGGCTCATCTCCACCACGACCCGGTCCTCGGGGAGGATGCGGATGTAGTGCTGGCGCATCTTGCCCGAAATGGTCGCCAGGACAACGTGGTCGTTCTCCAGCTTCACCCGGAACATTGCATTCGGCAGAGCCTCAACAACTGAGCCCTCAACCTCGATGACGCCTTCTTTTTTACCCATATGCTCCACACACCGTTCGCGATTCCCACGAGGCACCAGCGCGCGGCACACAAGGGCCGACGACGACGCAACGGGGAATCTGGATTTCTGCTTTAGAGCCTCTGTGCGCATCAGCGATTTGACACGAATGTGCGCAGAGACAACCAACAGATAATCGTACAGGAGTCAAGCACGCCGCGCCAGTTGTTATGTTGACCCCACCAGGGACCTCGCCCGGAACGTCAAAATGTGCTCACCTTAATGCGGGTTGTTCGCCCCGCATCTTCTGGCTCGCCAGGTACTCCGGAGCTTCCGCTTCCTCGTGATACTCAAGAACCTGCACATCGTGGGCCAAGAGAGCTTCCTTGACCTCGGCGGGTGTCGCATAGAAGTACTCACGCCGCATATTGATCAGGTTTACTCGGCGGTCCGCAAAGTGCTTGTGGAGGGCGTTCTCCAGACCCCAGGCGTCCTCACTGAAGATGATGGTGTGCTTGTCGAAGTTGAACGGCACCGATGCGTCCGAGAGTTCCCGCAGCCGATCCTCAGGGTTGAGGCGACGTGTCATTCCGATCTTGACCACATCGGGACCGAAGGCCCCGCGATTGGAGGCTACGTAGACGTAACCTGCCCTGGTGTTAGCCATAGTGGACTCCACATCTTCGAGAGCTTCCTCAGCTTCGGACAGGGCCGCCGCCGCTTTGGCAATCTCATCGAGGGCCCCCTGTGCCTGCAGTTGGGCCAGGACGTTGCGGCGATGCTCAACTTCCTTTTCTTGCTTGGCCTTTGCCGCTAGCAGTTCTTTCTGCGCTTTCGCTTCCTCCCGAGCCAATGCTCGAGCTTCGCGCTCCGCCTCCTTCGCGGCCTTGACTGCTTCAAGGTGTTCGTGAGTCAGCTCGAGTTCTCGCAGGCGGAGGCGCAGGTACTGTGGCGAGATCCGAATCTGAAGCATCGAACCGAGTCGCTCTACCTGTTCGGCTGATTTCTCGACACGCTTCCTGGCAGCCGCGATATGACCCGCCTTCACTGTCTTGATCGAGTTCTCAACCTCGGCGTTGAACGCACGCAGCAACAACTTGGTCATGTCGTTGACCATCTTCCTGCCCTGCGCCGCGGAGTTGTTGACCGTCCAGTTGGTGGCGCCTGTAGCTGCGATCTTCTCCCTCACCATGCGCTTAGCCTGGGCTTTAACCTCGTCCAACTGTGCCTTGACGCGAACGGCGTCGTCCGCCGGGTTCTCGAAGTTGTATAGACCATAGTCATTCAGGTCAGCCATGTCCTTGAGATCGACCACTCTTGCTGTGAGAGTGCGTTGCTCGGCGGTGAGCGCGGCGACCTCGGTTTCTAGTCGCTGTTTCTCGCTCTCCCACTGCAAGACATCCAATGTTCCAAGTCGCTTCGCCTCTTCCAATAGTTGCCCATTGTGCGTTTGAAGCTGCTGGGCCTGCATGATCGCGTGGTCCCGCTCCTCGAGCACACCTAGGTGGTTTTTCCATAGGTCTAGTGCTCGCCCATGGAGCCGCCAGACGTAGAAGATCACTAGCGGCGAAACGATGAATGCCACGCCTGGAATGAGCGAAAGTAGCAAGCCCAAGATTGCTATACCGCGCAAAGAGCTCGAGAGCACACCTGCACCGCCTGTCTTCGGCAGCTTGTGACCTGGAATGTCAAGATTGTTCACGGTCGTCCCCCAATGTCATAGACGCGAGTGGTCTAGAGCCTACATAGGGGAACGGACTCAGATGTGCCCCGTGTTCCTCGGCGGCTCGCCCTCCGGTGTTCGAAGCACCGATTCAAGCCTGTCGAGCACGGCGCCACCGTTAGAGCCTGACACCGGGCCCTGACGAAGCTAGGCGGGGATGGGAACCGGGGTGACGCCGAGGGGCTCCAGCTCGGAGGCCCCGCCGTCGGCTGCGGTGAGCACCCACAAGCCATCGCTGTGGCGGCACACGGAGTGCTCCCACTGGCTGGCCCGGGTCTTGTCCGCGGTCACCACAGTCCAGTTGTCCTCAAGCAGGTTGGTCTCGATACCGCCACGGGTGAGCATGGGTTCGATCGCCAGGGCAAGGCCGGGCTTGATCTTCGCACCCTTCATGCCGGTGGAGTAGTTGAAGACGTCGGGTGCCATATGCATCGCTGAGCCGATGCCGTGCCCCACGTAGTCCTCCAGGATCCCCAGGGGCTTACCTGGCTGGGACTGCACATAGTCCTCGATGGCCTCGCCGATCTCACCAATGTGCTTGGCGGTCGCGAAGGCGGCAATCCCCCGCCACATGGCCGCACGAGTGATCTCGGACAGACGCTCGTCCTCCGGGTCAGCCGTGCCCTCCTCCGAGGAACCCAGGATCACGGTCCGAGCAGAGTCGGCGTGCCAGCCCTCGATGATGCAGCCGCCGTCGATCTTCAGCACGTCCCCGGGCTCGAGCACACGGTCACCTGGGATGCCGTGGACCACCTCGTCATTGACGGAGGCACAGATGTATCCGGGGAAGCCGTGGTAGTTCAGGAAGTTCGGCTTGGCACCCTGGGCGGTGATGTACTCCGCGAACACGTCATTGAGCTCACCGGTGGTTACACCAGGTTTTGCGGCAGCCGCGGCACGGTCCAGGGCAGCAGAGAGGATCGAGCCGGCCGCGTCCATATGACGCAGCTGCTCGTTCGACTTCAGCTCGATCCTGCGTGAAAACATCACGCCTTCAGGGCCTCCATGATGCGGGCGTTGACCTCATCGATGGGCCCCAGACCATCGACCTGCTTGAGCAGGCCGCGGCTGCGGTACTCACTGATCATGGGTTCCGTCTCCTGCTCGAAGACCTCCAGGCGATGCCGGATAACGTCTTCGTTGTCATCGCTGCGCCCCTCGGCCTCGGCACGCTTGGTCAGGCGGGACACGAGCTCCTCACGATCGGCGGTGAGCTCCAGAACGATGTCCAGCTCCACGCCCAGGCGAGCGAGGATCTCGTCAAAAGCCTGGACCTGAGTGGAGTTGCGAGGGTAGCCGTCCAGAAGGAAACCGTCGGCGGCGTCGTCCCAGGAGAGGCGGTCCTCGATGAGGCGGTTGGTCAGGGAGTCGGGAACCAGGTTGCCGGCGTCGACGTAGCTCTTGGCTTCTTTCCCGAGCTCGGTTTCGCCCTTGATATTCTCGCGAAAGATGTCGCCCGTAGAGATCGCGACGATGCCCAGCTCCTGGGAGATCTTCTTCGACTGAGTTCCTTTGCCTGCGCCGGGAGGTCCGACAATCAGCATGCGCGTCATCGCAGCAGCCCTTCGTAGTTCCGTTGTTCCATTTGAGCGTTAATCTGCTTCACCGTGGTCAGACCGACGCCAACCATGATGAGGATGGAGGTGCCACCGAACGGGAAGTCCTGATTGGCTCCGATGAGGACGAAGGCTACCAGAGGGATCATCGCGATGAAGCCGAGGTAGAGCGCGCCCGGGAACGTGATGCGAGAGATCACGTACGCCAGGTAGCTCTCTGTGGGCTTGCCGGCGCGGATGCCGGGGATGAATCCGCCGTACTTGCGCATGTTCTCGGCGACCTCGTTCGGGTTGAACGTGATGGTCACGTAGAAGTAGGTGAAGCCGATGGTCATCAGGAAGAAGGTGGCCATGTAGACCGGGTGCGTTCCTGAGAGGAAGTAGCGCTGGAGCAGGTCTGTGAAGAATCCGGGCTCACCGGTCTGACCCTCGCTGAACTGCATCGCTACCGAGGGCAGCATCAGGATCGAGGACGCGAAGATGACGGGGATGACGCCGGCCATGTTCACCTTGATCGGAATGTAGGTGGACGTTCCACCCACGGTGCGGCGGCCTACCTGCTTCTTGGCGTACTGCACCGGCACACGGCGCTGGGACTGCTCCACGAAGACGATGGCGGCAATGAGGCACAGACCGATAATGCAGACGATGGTGAAGGTGCGCCAGCCCTGCTCGAGGAAGATCTGCTGCATGGAGCCGGGGAAGCCGGCGGCGATGGCCACGAAGATCAGGATGGACATGCCGTTACCGACGCCGCGTTCGGTGATCTGTTCGCCCAGCCACATGATCATGGCCACACCGGTGGTCAGCACCAGGATGAGCAGAAGGATCACGGCCAGGCTGTCATCCGGGATGATCTGCCCAGGCTCACAGTTCAGCAGGGCCCCCGAGCGAGCCATGGTCACCAGCACCGTGGCATTCAGGGTGCCGAGGGCCAGCGTGAGGTACCGGGTGTACTGCGTGAGCTTGGCCTGTCCCTGCGCGCCCTCCCGCTGGAGAGCCTCGAATCGAGGAATGACCACGCGCAGCAGCTGCACGATGATAGCGGCGGTGATGTAGGGCATGATGCCCAACGCAAACAGCGAAACCTGCAGCATGGCGCCGCCGGAGAACATGTTCACGAAGTTGTACAGTCCGCCGGTCTGGTCGTTCTGCACCAGACACTGCTGAACACCCTGATATGACACCCCGGGCGCCGGAATAAATGCACCGATCCGGTAGATGGCGATGATGCCGATCGTAAACCAGATCTTCCGGCGCAGGTCGGGTGTCTGGAACACCCTGGCAATTGCGCTGAACAAGCGTCCTCCTCTTAGGGCATGCCTGCCTCATGGTCAGCCGACCACACAGTCAGCCATCCTAACGTGGGCTCTATGCAGGTGAAGAATTCTGTCCTTCATGCAAACAGCCCCCGCAGGCAGATTGCTCTGCCATACGGGGGCTGTCCACGTGAATAACTGCTGCTTACTCCGCGGTGGGAGCAGCCTTCAGTGCGAGCTTTTCGACGGAACCGCCGGCAGCCGTGATCTTCTCCTCGGCGCTGGACGAGAAGGCGTGAGCCTTCACGGTCACAGCAACGGAGATCTCACCGGTGCCGAGGATCTTCACCGGGCGGCCCTTGCGAGCCACACGCTTGGCGATCAGATCATCAGCGGTGACCTCGCCGCCCTCCGGGAAGAGCTCTCCCAGCTTGGTCAGGTTGACCGGGGAGTACTCCACGCGGAAGGGGTTCTTGAATCCGCGCAGCTTCGGAAGGCGCATGTGCAGCGGAAGCTGACCACCCTCGAAGCCGGGACGGACCTGGTAGCGAGCCTTGGTGCCCTTGGTACCACGGCCTGCAGTCTTACCCTTGGAGCCCTCACCACGACCCACACGAGTGCGGGCCTTGCGGGAGCCGGGAGCCGGACGCAGGTCGTGAAGCTTGAGGACCTCGGACTCGGCAGGAGTGTTCTCTGCCATTACTTGGCCTCCTCAACTTTCACGAGATGCTTGACGGTGTTCAGCATGCCCACAGTCACGGCGTCAGCCTCGCGGACCACGGTGTGGCCGATGCGCTTCAGGCCCAGGGAGCGGACCGTCTCGCGGTGGTTGGGCTTGACTCCGATGACGGAGCGGATCTGGGTGATCTCAAGCTTGGCCTCAGACGGCTTGAAATCCTTCGCAGTGCTGTACTGGACGGTGGTGGCCATTCTCATGCACCTGCCTTCTGGGCCCGTGCCTCACGGTCCGCAGCAATGGTGCGGAGCATCGGCGCGGGGGCGATCTCATCGAGGGCCTTGCCGCGGCGGGCTGCCACAGACTCGGGCTCCTCGAGCTTCTTCAGAGCGTCGATGGTGCCGTGAACGATGTTGATGGCGTTCACCGAACCCATGGACTTGGTCAGCACGTCGTGGATGCCTGCGCACTCCAGGACGGCGCGGACCGGACCGCCGGCGATCACACCGGTACCGGGGGACGCGGGACGCAGCAGCACGACGCCGGCTGCATCCTCACCCTTGACCAGGTGCGGGATGGTGGAGCCCACGCGGGGAACGCGGAAGAAGGACTTCTTGGCCTCCTCCACGCCCTTGGCGATTGCCGCGGGCACCTCCTTGGCCTTGCCGTAGCCGACACCCACGGTGCCGTCGCCGTCGCCGACGACGACAAGTGCGGTGAAGCTGAAGCGACGACCGCCCTTGACGACCTTGGAGACACGGTTGATGGTCACGACGCGCTCGAGGAACTTGTCCTTCTCCTCGTCGCGACCTCCACGGCCACGGCCCTCGCCGCGACCACGGCCGCCGCGTCCGCGGCCTTCGCCGCGACCGCCACGATCACCGCGGTTGTCGTTGTTCTGACCACCGGCGGCCTGGGTCTGCTGAGCAGACTCGGCGGCGGTGTTCTCGTTGGACTCAGTCACCTGAACGTCCTTCTCGTTGGTAGCGTTCTCACTCACAGCTGCAGCCCACCTTCCCGGGCGCCGTCGGCGACGGCGGCCACGCGACCGTGGTACTTGTTGCCGCCGCGGTCGAAGACCACGGCCTCGATTCCGGCTGCCTTGGCGCGCTCGGCGATCAGCTCGCCGATCTTCTTCGCCTTGGCGGTCTTGTCACCGTCGAAGCTCCGAAGGTCTGCCTCCATGGTGGTGGCGGAGACCACGGTCTTGCCCTCGAGGTCGTTGACGACCTGAGCGACCATGTGACGGGCGGAACGGTTGACCACCAGGCGCGGACGCTCGGCGGTACCGCTGACCTTCTTGCGCAGGCGCAGGTGGCGCCGGCCGCGGGCAGCGGACTTGGACTTGCCCTTGATACCGATAGCCATGGTTTACTTACCTGCCTTTCCGGCCTTGCGGCGAATCTGCTCGCCCTCGTAACGCACGCCCTTGCCCTTGTACGGGTCGGGCTTACGCAGCTTGCGGATGTTCGCAGCGACCTCGCCGACCTGCTGCTTGTCGATGCCGGACACAGCCAGCTTGTTGTTGCCCTCCACCTGGAAGGTGATGCCGGCGGGCGCCTTCACAGAGATGGGGTGGGAGTAGCCGAGTGCGAACTCCAGGTCAGAGCCCTTGGCCTGCACACGGTAACCGGTGCCGACAATCTCGAGCTTCTTGGTGTAGCCCTCAGTGACGCCGATGATCATGTTGTTGATCAGGCTTCGGGTCAGGCCGTGCAGGGAGCGGTACTCGCGCTCGTCGTTCGGGCGGGAGACGGTGAGGGTTCCGTCCTCGAGCTCCACGGTGATTCCCTCAGCAATAGTGCGGGACAGTTCACCCTTGGAACCCTTGACGCGGATCTCACGGCCGTCGATGGAGACATCGACGCCGGCAGGAACGGTGATCGGAAGACGACCGATGCGTGACATAGTGCTTCGACTCCTTCCGGTTACCAGACGTAGGCGAGGACTTCCCCACCCACACCCTTCTTGGCTGCCTGCCGGTCGGTGAGAAGACCGGAGGAGGTGGACAGGATCGCGATGCCCAGGCCGCCCAGCACGTGCGGGAGGTTGTTGGACTTCGCGTACACCCGGAGACCGGGCTTGGAGATGCGGCGCAGGCCGGCGATCGAACGCTCACGGTTCGGGCCGAACTTCAGGTCGATGACGAGGGTCTTGCCGACCTCTGCCTCTTCCTCGCGCCAGTCGGTGATGTAGCCCTCAGCCTTGAGGATGTCTGCCACGCGCACCTTCAGCTTGGAGCTGGGCATGGAGACCTGGTCGTGATAGGCCGAGTTGGCGTTGCGCAGACGCGTCAGCATGTCTGCGACTGGATCAGTCATGGTCATGTGGGGCTTGTGCCCTTCCTCGCCGCGGTTTCCGATCTCCGAAGGAACTCAAGCTTGTCGCTTGGAACCTCTGGTGAAAGGACCTTCGGCGTAGTGGTTACTGTTCGGTCTTGAAGGGGAAGCCCAGCGCGCGCAGCAGCGCACGGCCTTCCTCGTCGGTGGTCGCGGTGGTCACCACAGTGATGTCCATGCCGCGGGGGCGGTCGATCTTGTCCTGATCGATTTCGTGGAACACCGACTGCTCGGTGAGCCCGAAGGTGTAGTTGCCGTTGCCGTCAAACTGCTTGGGGCTCAGGCCGCGGAAGTCGCGGATACGGGGCAGTGCGAGGGTCACCAGGCGGTCCAGGAACTCCCACATGCGGTCGCCGCGCAGGGTGGTGTGCGCGCCGATGGGCTGGCCCTCACGCAGCTTGAACTGCGCGATGGACTTGCGGGCCCGGGTCACCTTGGGCTTCTGACCGGTGATCGCGGTCAGATCCTCGATTGCTCCCTGGATGAGCTTGGAGTCGCGAGCTGCCTCGCCCACACCCATGTTCACCACGACCTTGACCAGGCCCGGCACCTGCATGACGTTGGAGTAGTTGAACTCCTCCTGCAGGGAGGAGCGGATCTCCTCGCGGTACTTGTTCTTCAGGCGGGGGGTGATCTTCTGGGTCACGGTCTCAGTCATGACAGCTCCTTCCCGGAGGCCTTGGCGTAGCGGACCTTGACGGTCTCGGTCTCGCCGTCGCGCTCAACAGTCTCAAAGCGGTAGCCCACACGGGTCGGCTTGCCGGTCTCCGGGTCGACGAGGGCGACGTTGGAGAGGTGGATGGGGGCCTCGGACTCGACGATGCCGCCCTCGGTGCTGCCGAACTGGCCAGCGCGCAGGTGGCGCTTGACGCGGTTGACACCCTCGACGACGACGCGCTCCTTCTTGGGGAGCACCTCGAGGACCTTGCCCTGCTTGCCCTTGTCCTTACCGGTCAGGATCTGAACGAGGTCGTCCTTCTTGATCTTTGCCATGGGTTACAGCACCTCCGGGGCAAGCGAGACGATCTTCATGAACTTCTTGTCGCGAAGCTCGCGGCCGACGGGGCCGAAGATACGGGTACCGCGGGGCTCCGGGGTGTCACCCTTGAGGATGACGGCAGCGTTCTCGTCGAAGCTGATGTAGGAGCCGTCGGCGCGGCGGGTCTTCTTCTTAGTGCGGACGACGACGGCCTTCACCACGTCGCCCTTCTTGACGTTGCCGCCCGGGATTGCGTCCTTGACGGTGGCGACGAACGTGTCGCCGATGCCTGCATAGCGGCGTCCTGATCCACCGAGCACACGAATGACAAGGATTTCCTTGGCACCGGTGTTATCGGCAATCTTCAGCCGCGATTCCTGCTGAATCACTTGGTTTCTCCTGTCGTCTCACCGGTTCTCATCCCTCAGGTGGGCTGAGCCTTGTGGAACTTCAAAAATGGACCTCCCCCATCGCTTTCCCATGTACCCTGCCCGCAGGCTGTGTTGGGTAGATGGCCGAGGCGATCCTGGGGGACATGCGCTGTCCATGCATGCCGAAAAACACGCATGGGCGCACAGCCTCAATATCATACCGAATAAACAGCAGGACCCCAACTCGACGGGCGAGTCGGGGTCCTGACTGACTGGTGACGTGCGGTGGAGAAGGTTTACTTGGCCTTCTCGATGATCCGCACCAGGCGCCACCGCTTGGTAGCGGAGAGCGGACGGGTCTCGGAGATCTGGACGATGTCCCCGATGCCGGCCTCGCCGTTCTCGTCGTGGGCCTTGAACTTGCTGTGCCGCTTCATGACCTTCCCGTACAGGGAGTGCTTCTTGCGGTCCTCGACCTCGACGACGATGGTCTTCTCCATCTTGTCGGAGACGACGACGCCGCGCAGGTTCTTGCGGTAGTTACGCTCAGTGCCCTGAGTGTTCTCAGTAGTGGTCTCGCTCATGCTCAGTCCTCAGCCTTCTCTTCATCAGCTGCACCCACGGACTCACGGATGCCGAGCTCACGCTCGCGCAGCACGGTGTAGATGCGGGCGATGTCGCGCTTGACGGTCTTCAGCCGAGCGGAGTTCTCCAGCTGGCCGGTGGCGGACTGGAAGCGCAGGTTGAACAGCTCCTCCTTGGCGGAACGCAGAGCGTTCGCCAGGGCGTCGTCGTCCATGCCTGCGAGCTTGTCAACGGTCAGATCCTTGGAACCGACTGCCATCGTCACTCACCACTCTCTCGGCTGATCACGCGTGCCTTCATAGGCAGCTTGTGGATTGCCAGACGGAGGGCCTCCTTGGCGACCTCTTCGCTGACACCGGACAGCTCGAACATCACGCGTCCGGGCTTAACGTTGGCGACCCACCACTCGGGGGAACCCTTACCGGAGCCCATACGGACTTCGGCGGGCTTCTTGGTGATCGGCTGGTCGGGATAAATGTTGATCCAGACCTTGCCGCCACGCTTGATGTGACGGGTCATGGCGATACGTGCCGACTCAATCTGTCGGTTGGTCACATACGCCGGGCCGAGGGCCTGGATGCCGTACTCGCCGAATGCGAGCTCGGTGCCGCCCTTAGCCATGCCGCGGCGCTTGGGCTTGTGCGGCTTGCGGTACTTGACGCGCTTAGGCATCAACATCAGTTCTGCCCTCCTTCAGCGGCAGGTGCGGCCTCGGCTGCTGCCGGGGCACCCTCGCGACGACGACCGGCACCGCCACGACGACGCTCACCAGCGCCGCCACGACCGCCGCGGCCACCGCGACCGGACGGAGCAGCAGCCTGCTGAGCTGCCAGCTCTTTGGCGGTCAGGTCGCCCTTGTAGACCCAGACCTTGACGCCGATGCGGCCGAAGGTGGTCTTGGCCTCGTGCTTGCCGAAGTCGATGTTCGCACGCAGGGTGTGCAGCGGCACACGGCCTTCGCGGTAGAACTCGGAACGGGACATCTCAGCGCCGCCGAGACGGCCGGCGCACTGGATACGAATACCCTTGGCGCCCGCACGCATGGCGGAGGAGATGGCCTTCTTCATCGCGCGGCGGAATGCCACGCGGGCGGCGAGCTGCTCGGCCACACCCTGAGCCACCAGCTGAGCGTCGGTCTCGGGGTTCTTGACCTCGAGGATGTTCAGCTGGATCTGCTTGCCGGTGAGCTTCTCCAGCTCACCGCGGATGCGGTCTGCCTCGGCGCCGCGACGACCGATGACGATACCCGGACGTGCAGTGTGGATGTCCACACGCACACGGTCACGGGTGCGCTCGATCTCGACCTTGGAGATGCCGGCGCGCTCAACGCTCTTCTCCAGCAGCTCGCGGATCTGAACATCTTCCTTCACGAAGTCCTTGTAGCGCTGACCCGGCTTCGTGGAGTCGGCGTACCAGTGGGAGACGTGGTCAGTGGTGATGCCCAGACGGAAACCATTGGGGTTGATCTTCTGTCCCACTACTGATCTCCACCTTTCTCTTCTGTGCCGACCACGATGGTCACGTGGCTGGTGCGCTTGTTGATGCGGTAGGCGCGTCCCTGTGCACGGGGGCGGAACCGCTTCATGGTGGGTCCTTCATCGACGCGTGCCTCGGTGATCACGAAGTCGTCCTCGTTAAAGGCGACTCCGGCCTTGTCGGCGTGCTGCCGGGCGTTGGCCAGTGCGGAGGCGACCACCTTGTAGACCGGCTCTGAGGCGCCCTGGGGGGCGAACTGCAGAATGGCCAGTGCTTCGTTGGCCTGCTTGCCGCGGACAAGGTCGACGACGCGCCGGGCCTTCATAGGCGTCACACGCAGGTAGCGCGCAATTGCCTTGGCTTCCATTGCTTTCCTTCTCTCGTCTTCTCTAGAAGATCAAACGTGTCTGTTCCCGGTGAAGGGAATCAGCGACGCTTGCCCTTCTTGTCGTCCTTCACATGGCCGCGGAAAGTGCGCGTCGGAGCGAACTCGCCGAGCTTGTGCCCGACCATCGACTCAGTGATGAACACGGGAATGTGCTTGCGTCCGTCGTGCACGGCAATGGTGTGGCCGAGCATGTCCGGGATGATCATGGAACGGCGGGACCATGTCTTGATGACGTTCTTGGTGCCCTTTTCGTTCTCAGCGACCACCTTCAGGTACAGGTGCTGATCAACGAAGGGGCCCTTCTTCAAGCTGCGTGGCATGTTTCCAGGCTCCTATCGCTTGTTCTTGGTACGACGGCGACGCACGATGAGCTTGTCGCTTTCCTTGTTGGGACGACGGGTGCGGCCCTCGGGCTTGCCGTTGGGGTTGACCGGGTGGCGACCACCGGAGGTCTTACCCTCACCACCGCCGTGCGGGTGGTCAACGGGGTTCATCACGACACCGCGGACGGTCGGGCGAACGCCCTTCCAGCGCATACGGCCGGCCTTGCCCCAGTTGATGTTGGACTGCTCGGCGTTGCCGACCTGGCCAACGGTGGCGCGGCAGCGCACGTCGACGTTGCGGACCTCACCAGAGGGCAGACGCAGCTGGGCGTACTTGCCCTCACGGGCGACCAGCTGGATGGAGGCACCAGCGGATCGGCCCAGCTTGGCACCGCCGCCGGGACGCAGCTCCACAGCGTGGATCACGGTACCGAGGGGGATGTTGCGCAGGGGCAGGTTGTTGCCGGGCTTGATGTCGGCGTTCGGGCCGGACTCCACGGCAGCGCCCTGGACCAGCTTGGCCGGAGCCAGGATGTAGCGCTTGGTGCCGTCGGCGTAGTGCAGCAGTGCGATACGGGCAGTGCGGTTGGGGTCGTACTCGATGTGAGCGACCTTGGCGGGCACGCCGTCCTTGTCTGCGCGACGGAAGTCGATCAGACGGTACTGGCGCTTGTGACCGCCACCCTTGTGACGGGTGGTGATCTTGCCCGAGCTGTTGCGACCGCCGGTCTTGGACAGCGGCTTCAGCAGGGACTTCTCCGGGGTGTCCCGGGTGATCTCTGCGAAGTCGGCCACAGAGGAGCCGCGCTGGCCCGGTGTGGTCGGCTTCAGGTTACGGATAGCCATGTTTCTCTTCCTTCGATCAAGTGGTTCCGGCAGCCTTATGCTGCGGAGCCTCCGAAGATGTCAATTGCGTAGCCCTCTTTGAGGGTGATGATCGCACGCTTGGTGGCGTTGCGGGATCCCCAGCCGAAGCGGGTGCGCTTGCGCTTGCCGGGTCGGTTGACGGTGTTCACCTTCTCGACCTTGACGCCGAAGATCTTCTCCACGGCGTACTTGATCTCGCTCTTAGTGGCGCTGGTGGCCACCAGGAAGGTGTACTTGCCCTCGTCGATGTTGGCGTAGGACTTCTCCGACACCACAGGCGCGTAGACGACGTCGCGGGGGTCTTTTTCAGTCAGGACGCTCACTTGGCCTCCTCCTTCTTCGCACCCTGGGCGTGAGCCAGGAAGGCGTCGTAGCCGGCCTGGGTGAACACGACGTCGTCGGAGACGAGGACGTCGTAGGTGTTCAGCTGGTCGGCGTAGAGAGTGTGGACATCGGGCAGGTTGCGCATCGACAGCGCGGCGACGTCGTCGCTGCGATCGAGCACGACCAGCCAGTTGCGGTTGGCGCCGCCGATGGAGGCCAGGGCCTCCTTGGCTGCCTTGGTGGAGGCCTTGTCGGTCACCAGTGCATCGACGACGTGGACGCGGCCATTGCGTGCCCGGTCAGAGAGGGCGCCGCGCAGAGCAGCTGCCTTCATCTTCTTGGGGGTGCGCTGGGCGTAGTCACGCGGAGTCGGACCGTGGACAACGCCACCGCCGATCATGTGCGGACCGCGCATGGAGCCCTGACGAGCCCGGCCGGTGCCCTTCTGGCGGAAAGGCTTGGCGCCGGTGCCGGCGACCTCAGCACGGGTCTTTACCTTGTGGGTGCCCTGGCGAGCAGCTGCCTGCTGCGCCACGACGACCTGGTGGATCAGAGCGGTGTTGGTGTCGACGTCGAAAATCTCGGCGGGGAGGTTGACGGAAACCTTGGTTGCCATTGTGGTCATGCTCCCTTCACTGCCGTGCGGATCAGGACGACGCCGCCGCGGTTGCCCGGCACGGCGCCCTTGATGAGCAGCAGGTTCTTCTCTGCATCCACAGCGTGGACGGTGAGGTTGTGCGTGGTGTGGCGGACGCCGCCCATGCGGCCTGCCATGCGCAGCCCCTTGAAGACGCGGCCGGGGGTGGCTGCGCCGCCGATGGAGCCGGGCTTGCGGTGGTTCTTGTGCTGGCCGTGGGAAGCGCCCACACCGGCGAAGCCGTGACGCTTCATGACGCCGGCGAAGCCCTTGCCCTTGGTTTTGCCGATGACGTCGACCTTCTGGCCGGCCACAAAGGTCTCGACGCTCAGGTCCTGGCCCAGCTCGTAGGAGCTGGCATCTGCGGTGCGGACCTCGACGACGTGACGGCGGGGGGTCACGCCGGCCTTCTCGAAGTGGCCGGCCAGCGGCTTGGTGACCTTGCGAGGATCGATCTGGCCGTAGCCGATCTGGACGGCGCTGTAGCCGTCGGTCTCCTCGGAGCGGATCTGGGTGACGACGTTGGAGTCGGCCTGGACAACAGTGACGGGGATGAGGTTGTTGTTCTCATCCCAGACCTGGGTCATGCCGAGCTTCGTGCCCAGCAGTCCCTTGACGTTCGAATCTACGCGGGAAATGTTGGTCATAGTTCTCTCAGCACCTCCCTACTAGAGCTTGATCTCGATGTTGACGTCTGCAGGCAGGTCGAGACGCATCAGGGAGTCGACTGCCTTGGGCGTCGGGTCCACGATGTCAATCAGGCGCTTGTGGGTGCGCATCTCGAAGTGCTCGCGAGAGTCCTTGTACTTATGGGGAGAACGAATCACTGCGTAGACGTTCTTCTCAGTCGGCAGCGGCACGGGGCCGACGACCGTTGCACCTGCGCGCGTGACCGTGTCGACGATCTTCCGGGCCGAGGTGTCGATGACCTCGTGGTCATACGACTTCAGCCGGATGCGGATTTTCTGTCCCGCCATGGCGTTGAGCCTCTTTCTGGTCAGTCCTGCAATTCGTTCATGAACGGCAGCCCGTACCCCTGGGTGAGTCAACGCCGGCGGCGAAGCTTCTGTATCGAGCGCATGAGGCTCGAGGAGACCTTCTGGGATTGTGGGCTGCCTGATCCGGGTGAATCCGCCGTAGCGGCGGGGTGCTCCCCCGGTCAGGGATCCGACCCCCGCGGTCGGGCGTGTCGCTTTGATGCTCAGGGGTCGAGGACATACATCACCCAAGGTGATCCATCTCCCGACCTGGGCACAGCGGCACTGCGCGGTGTTCGGAAATTGTTCGTGGCTTTTCTGCTCATCATTCAGGGGCGGACACGCCAGAAGGCGCAAAGGACACACCTGTCCGTGAGCAACTTGTCTATAGTGCCACGGAACGGATCAGCGGTGCAAGTCCTGGGGTGTGTCGGCGGATTGCCTCTTCTGCACCCCCTACCAGTCGCCAGATGGCCGCGCCGATGATCAGGGCGCCCAGTGCGACGAGGAACAGGAACATCACCGAGCGCAGGGACCAGAGAATAGAGATGACGATCACCGATGCGCCCCAGTAGACCCCCAGGCGCTGTCCCCTCAGCAGGCCCGCGGTCAGCAGCACCGCGGCCGCCCCGAGGCCGGCCAGCTGCAGGAAGAGTCCCGAGCCTATCAGGGCTACCAGGGACAGCAGGAGGGTGAGCGCCCCGGCGATCGCGTAGTGCACTGTGGTCAGCGCTGCGCTGGGGTGTACGACTGTCAGCAGCACCTCCGCGAGGAGAATGCCTGCGAACATGACCGTCAGGGTCACCGCTACCGCCGTCGAGCCCGGTGTGGCGCTCATCGAGTACGCCCAGAGTCCCGACAGCGGCACTACTAGCGGCAGCACCAGCGCAGCCGCCCTGCGCAGCCTGGTTCGCGTGCCGGCTGCTGCGATGAGGCAGAGATGCATCAGCGGCACGGACCAGGCCGCAGCCGGCACCACGTGCTGCTGCGCCGTGATCAGCGGCCGGAGAGAAGCCAAAGCCGCTCCCCCGAGGCCGGTGCGCAGGAGCATCCGGCGAGCCACTGCCTGCTCCTTCGCGTCCAGTCCCCCGTCGCCGGACCAGAATCGCGCGCCCCAAAGGACCAGTGCGGTGAGCACGAGGAACAGGGCTACGCTCCAGACATAGCCTAGGACCGACGGCTCGCTGACCGGCGTGCGGCCGAGTTGCAGGTGCGAGAGCGGATCAGTCAGCAGCGTCCAGACGAGCAGGGTCGTCGCCGTTGCGGCGAGGATCGGGACTGCGACTGGAGCCTCCTCAGCTGCTCGGCGCCACAGCAGTCCGGCCAGGGTCACTGCCGCCAGGCCCAGCGCCCCTGCAGTAACGAGCCACCAGGGCGCCTGCGCCAGAGCAGCCGAGACGGCGCCGAGCACCGCCAGTGCCCCGTATCCGCGAGCGGCCGCCCTGTCGCGCCTTCCTGCGGGGTGTCCCCCTGCTTCGCCGGGACCGCTTCCCTGCACCGGGGCTGATGCTGCGCCCCGCAGGAGAATCACGGCAGCCCCGGCCCAGGTCACCCCAGTGAACCACCAGAGGCTGCTGTTGGCCTGGGTGAGAGTCGCCGCCAGCAGGACCAGTGCTGCCCATACCGCGTGGGCGCTCAGGTGCAGGGGAACCCAGTGTCGGGGATGGCCCCAGCAGCTCTGACGGGTGCACGTGTGGCGCCGTAGAGTTCCGTGGCGGCCAGCAGGAGCGCAAGCGTCAGTGCTCCGGCCTGCGCCAGTACCGTGACGGCGTCACGCGTGGTGGAGTCCAGCAACGGCAGCGGCACGGCCAGAAGCGCCATCAGCGCAGCCCCCGAGAAGCTGCCCACACGCAGGGCCTGCACTCGCGAAGCGGTGGTCGTCTGGTGCCGCAGTGAAGCGTGCAGGATCAGGTGCATGCTCAGGATGGTGACCGCCACGAGGGCGACTGGGGTCGCGACCTCCCACCACGGCGTCTCCTGCCGGATACTGGCACGGCCCGACTGTGCGGTTCCGCTGCTGAAGAGCCTCAGCGCGACAACGGTGGTGAGAACCATGGTCAGTGCCGCGGTGAGCGTCAACGCCGGGCCGCGCGCGGCCTTGCGCCGTGAGCAGCGTGGCAGCGGCCAGCCCCAGGGGCAGCACCACCGGTGCTTCGGGCAGAGTCCAGAGACGTCGTCCGCTGACGGCGGCCAGGGCCAGCGCCGCTGCCGCGACCAGGAGATCCGTCCACCACGCAGCGTGGGCATTGATAATTGCCACGACGACGACGCCGGAGGCGGCTGCGCCGTAAACGCGCGCGGGAGCGAGGCTTCCCCTGGTCCGGCGAGCCCCCTGCGGCATGTCTGCTCGCCCGGAAGCGGAGCTGGGCACAGGACCTTGCTGCGCTGGGGAGGGGAGCACCGCGGCCACCGCCGCAGCCCAGGCCAGAGCGGTGAGCCACCACAGGTCCGGTTGTCCGGTCAGGCTCACCAGCAGGTTGATCAGCGCCGCCCATCCCAGGTGAGCCGCCGCATGCAGAGGCAGCCTCTCGCGGAGCCGGTGGCCCAGTGCCTCGAGGTGCTTCCCGGCGAAGCCTTCGAGCAGCATCCACACCGCTGAGAGCAGGAGGGCTCCCAGAGCGGCGAGGTGCGCACCGCTGCTGACGATGGAGCTGAACCAGGGCAGTCCACCCCAATCTCCGGTGCTGAGCACCACCATGAGACCCAGGAAGAACACCGTGAGCTGGAGCCAGGATTGTCTGCGCCAGGCGGCGCTGTCCTCAGAGCCGCTCCTTGCGACTCCGGCGTGCTGCCGGTCCCCCGGGGACAGCAGCCGAAGCTGCCCGGCAAGCAGCAGGGCCACCCCGTAGAGGACCACCAGGACGCCGACTCCGTAAGTCAGGCGAAGGACCCCGGTGAAGCCGAGCAGATCGGTGACCGCTACCAGCAGCACCCCCGCGATGAGGCCGTAGACGGCTGGCTCTGCTGCACCGGACTGCTGCGTGCGGGACCGTGACGACCGCTGCGCAGCGGTCTCGGTGATATGAGCCAGGAGAAGCACGACGCCGACCGCCCCGGCTGCGACGAGAAGCATCGCTGCCCGCAGCCCGAAGACGGCGCCATCAAAGACATGGCCCAGCATCCAGCCCGTGACTCCGAGGGCGGCCACGGCCTGGGCGCGGTGCCACACGTCCTTCCGGTCGGAGTCGATGAGCACTTCCAGGCCGGCCCAGAGCCCCAGCCATCCCAGCGTGTACCAGGGGTCTCCGTAGAGCGTGAGTGCCCCCGCGGCGGCCACCCCCAGGCGCATGAGCGCGTCTGCCCAGAGCCGGTCCCCCGGGGCCAGGCGCGGCCGAAGTCTCCAGAGCGTCCACGCCAGGACTCCCAGCTGCGCCAGCACGGCGACAACGAGCCATGCGGCGTTGACGGCGTCGAAGGACTGGGGCGTCAGATGCAGCCAGACGAAGAGGTACCCCTGCATTCCCAGCGCTGCGACCAGAGCCAGGGCCAGACTCAGCCCGGTGTCGCCCCGGCGCAGCTCGGTGGAGTGACCTGCCCGGACTCCGCTCATCCATGGGAACTGTGCGACCAGCGCGTAAAGCAGAGCGACCCAGAGGGTTAGCACTCCGGAGGCGGTGATCCAACCGGCGCCCAGTCCTGACAGGACGGCGATCACCGCCCCTGTGGCCAGAACGCGGGCTGCCAGCGCGTAGACCGGGCGGGCCGCCGGCACCGGAGGCCGCAGAGCCGTCATCACGTAGTAGGCAGCGGCCGCCGAGAGGATCACCGCGTAGTCCCAGCTGTCCAGCTGGAGGACCAGCAGGACAGCTGCCGCCAGAACCCCGGAACGATCAGCCAGTGCAGATGAGCAAAGGGACGGTACAGCGCCGCGGGCATTCGCGCCCCGAGCATCACCACGGTCAGCTGTGAAAGAGCCGAGATCACCATGATGCTGGTGAGGGCCCACACCATGGGCTACTGCAGGACCGCGGTCGAGGAGAATACAGTCGAGTAGAAGAAGGGGATCACGAGGTAGCCCGGCACCCGTGAATCCAGGTGCACGCAGGCAAAGCCGTAGCCCAGGACTCCGATGAGGCTCACCAGCAGCCACGTAATGTACCCGTTGCGAATGAACGCCTCGTTGACGGGAATCGCCGCGACCGCGAGCAGGGCAAGGGAGGTGCCGAAGAGGGCCAGCCCAGCTGGCTTCAGCAGTGGGATCCGCACGGCAAGAGCCAGGCCGGTCACGGCAAAGACCACGTAGGCGGCAATGAGAGCCGCCGCGGTCACGACGGGGTTCTGGGTCGCTGCTACAAAGGCCAGTGCTGCCGCGGTGAGGACCAGCCCTCCGATGTACAGCGCCACATTGATGGTGCGCCGCTCATCCGCGGGGCTCCGAGGTGTCCCGCGCTTATCTGGCTGCGCGGCATCGGGCGGCTGGGGGGCTCCGAGCCCCCGCGCCGGACTCCCCCAGCCAGTCTGTGGCCCTGGCCCGGTCGGCTGGGGACTAGGTGGACGCAAGCCCTCCGGTGGGCCCTGGTTGGGTGATTCGCTACCTGGGGTGGCCTGGTCCTGAGCAGACTGAGCTTGCCAACGCTCCTTGATGCTCTGCCACGGCGCAGCCTCCGGCTCCTGCCGCGCCCTCCCTGCTGGGTCGGCTTCCGTCTGGGCCTGAGGGGAAGGTCTGTCAGTGCTGTCTTGCCAGGACGTGGTCTTCTGCGAGGGGTCGGGCACCTGCTCACCGGAGCGCACTCGGGGCGGGACCGCTGAGTCGGAGTGGGGAGCCGGCGGGGATTCGGGGCCCGTCCGCTGCCAGGCGGGGCGGGTTCGGCTCAGGTCTGAGACCAGTGGTGCTTGCGGCTGTGCAGTCCTTTCGCGTTGCATCTCTCGTCGTGCTGACCGTCGCCCCAGGGCAAAGCCGAGGCCCATCCCCAGGAGGAAGGGCACAGAGAGCAGCAGCAGGACGACGACCACAACCAGCTCCATGTCTTCCCCTCATTCCTCTCCCGGTGCTTTCATCGTGAGTCTAGCGAGCGGAGCTCTGGGACAGACCATTCCTCTTCCGGTTGCGGACGGCGACATGCTCTGGACAGCGAAAAGCCCCCGGTCTCCCATCAGGGAGCCGGGGGCTTTTCATGCTTCGGAAGTTATCCGGTCAATGACCGGGGCCGACCAAAGTCAGATGATCGAAATTACTCGATGATCTTGGTGACACGGCCGGAGCCGACGGTGCGGCCACCCTCGCGGATAGCGAAGCCGAGGCCCTCTTCCATAGCGATCGGCTGGATGAGCTCGACGGTCATCTCGGTGTTGTCACCGGGCATCACCATCTCGGTGCCCTCGGGCAGATCGATCACACCGGTCACGTCAGTAGTCCGGAAGTAGAACTGCGGACGGTAGTTGGTGTAGAAGGGGTTGTGGCGGCCGCCCTCATCCTTGGACAGGATGTAGACGTTGGCCTCGAACTTGGTGTGCGGGGTGATGGAGCCGGGTGCAGCCACAACCTGGCCGCGCTCGACGTCGTCACGCTTCAGACCGCGAAGCAGCAGACCGCAGTTCTCGCCAGCCCATGCCTCGTCGAGCTGCTTGTGGAACATCTCGATACCGGTGACGGTGGTCTTCTGCTTCTCGCGGATACCGACGATCTCGACCTCGGAGTTGATGGCCAGGGTGCCGCGCTCGGCGCGACCGGTGACCACGGTACCGCGACCGGTGATGGTGAAGACGTCCTCGATGGGCATCAGGAACGGCTTGTCACGGTCACGCTCGGGCTCGGGGATGAAGGTGTCGACAGCGTCCATCAGGTCCTCAACGGACTTGACCCACTGTGGGTCGCCCTCGAGAGCCTTCAGGCCGGAGGTGCGGATGACGGGAGCGTCATCGCCGTCGAAGCCCTGGTCGGACAGAAGCTCGCGAACCTCCATCTCGACGAGGTCCAGAAGCTCCTCGTCGTCAACCATGTCGGACTTGTTCAGGGCCACCAGCAGCTTCGGCACGCCAACCTGGCGGGCCAGCAGCACGTGCTCGCGGGTCTGAGCCATCGGGCCGTCAGTAGCAGCCACCACGAGGATGGCGCCGTCCATCTGAGCAGCACCGGTGATCATGTTCTTCACGTAGTCGGCGTGGCCGGGAGCGTCAACGTGTGCGTAGTGACGAGCCTCGGTCTGGTACTCAACGTGGGAAACGTTG
The DNA here is from genome assembly GCF_031432335.1 of Nesterenkonia flava. Classification (NCBI taxonomy): domain Bacteria; kingdom Bacillati; phylum Actinomycetota; class Actinomycetes; order Micrococcales; family Micrococcaceae; genus Nesterenkonia; species Nesterenkonia flava. Next base: position 26,549 of record NZ_JAVKGT010000025.1, read on the forward strand.
ATGGTAATGCCACGCTCGCGCTCCTCGGGCGCGTTGTCGATGGACGCGAAGTCACGGCCCTCGTTGAGGTCCGGGTACTTATCAGCGAGCACCTTGGAGATAGCGGCAGTCAGGGTGGTCTTGCCGTGGTCGACGTGACCGATGGTGCCGATGTTAAGGTGCGGCTTAGTCCGCTCGAACTTTGCCTTGGCCACAGGTTCCTCCTATAGAACGTGATTGTGGTGAAGAAGACTCACTTCAGGCACAGGGGTGTCCTGGCTTGAAACTCTCGCAAGTCTACTAAGTACGGGTTATTTCGTGAAATTACTGGGGTTGAAGACCCGAGGCTTACTCGCCGCGGCTCTTCTCGATGATCTCGTCAGCCACAGCCTTCGGCACCTCAGCGTAGGAGTCGAAGGTCATGGTGAACACTGCACGACCCTGGGTGCGGGAGCGCAGCTCACCGATGTAGCCAAACATCTCGGACAGCGGCACCAGAGCCTTGACCACCTTGACGCCGGCGGCGTCGTCCATGGACTGGATCTGGCCACGGCGGGAGTTCAGGTCACCGATGACGTCGCCCATGTACTCCTCGGGAGTACGGACCTCAACGGCCATCATGGGCTCGAGCAGGACGGGGTTGGCGCGCTTGGCACCTTCCTTGAAGACCTGGGAGCCTGCGAGCTTGAAGGCCATCTCGGAGGAGTCGACGTCGTGGTAGGCACCATCAGTCAGCTCAGCCTTGACGCCGACCATCGGGTAGCCAGCCAGCACGCCGAACTGCATGGCGTCCTGGATACCGGCGTCCACCGACGGGATGTACTCGCGCGGGATGCGACCGCCGGTGACCTTGTTCTCGAACTGGTAGAGCTCGCCCTCGGAGGTGTCCAGGGGTTCGAAGTTGACCAGGACCTTAGCGAACTGGCCGGAACCACCGGTCTGCTTCTTGTGGGTGTACTCGACCTTTTCGACGCGCTTCTTGATGGTCTCGCGGTAGGCCACCTGCGGCTTGCCGACGTTGGCCTCAACCTTGAACTCGCGCTTCATGCGGTCCACCAGGATGTCCAGGTGGAGCTCGCCCATGCCGCCGATCTCGGTCTGTCCGGTCTCCTCGTTGAGGTTCACGGTGAAGGTCGGGTCCTCCGCGGCCAGCTTCTGGATAGCGGTGGAGAGCTTCTCCTGGTCACCCTTGGTCTTGGGTTCGATGGCCACAGAGATCACGGGCTCGGGGAAGGTCATCGACTCGAGCACGATCTGGTTCTCCGGATCGCACAGCGTATCGCCGGTGGTGGTGTCCTTCAGACCGATGACGGCGTAGATGTGGCCAGCCTGGATCTCCTCAACGGGGTTCTCCTTGTTGGCGTGCATCTGGAACAGCTTGCCGATGCGCTCCTTCTTGCCCTTGGTGGAGTTGATCACCTGGGCGCCGGAGGTCAGTTTGCCGGAGTAGACGCGGATGAACGTCAGCTGCCCGAAGAAGGGGTGAGCGGCAATCTTGAACGCCAGAGCGGAGAAGGGCTCGTCCTTAGAGGGCTTACGGGTCAGCTTGACCTCTTCATCGTTGGGCTTGTGACCCACCATGGACTCGACGTCTGCCGGGGAGGGCAGGTAGTCGATGACGGCGTCGAGCATGGGCTGGACACCGCGGTTCTTGAAGGCGGAGCCGCAGAACACCGGGTAGGCCTCGCCGGCCACGGTGAGCTTGCGGATGCCCTGCTTGAGCTCATCCATGGTCAGCTCTTCGCCCTCGAGGTACTTCTCCATGAGAGCCTCGTCAGCCTCAGCCACGTTCTCGATGAGCTCGTTGCGGTACTCCTCAGCACGCTCCTTCAGCTCATCGGGGATCTCACGGGTCTCGTACTCAGCACCCATGGTCACGTCACCCTTGGCGTCGCCGGGCCACACCAGAGCCTTCATCTTCAGCAGGTCAACCACGCCGATGAAGTCATTCTCAGCACCGATGGGCAGCTGCATCACCAGCGGCTTGGCGCCGAGGCGAGACTTGATGGTGTCGACGGTGAAGTAGAAGTCAGCGCCGAGCTTGTCCATCTTGTTGACGAAGCAGATGCGCGGAACGTTGTACTTGTCGGCCTGGCGCCACACAGTCTCCGACTGGGGCTCCACGCCTTCCTTGCCGTCGAAGACTGCCACAGCGCCGTCGAGCACGCGGAGCGCGCGCTCAACCTCAACGGTGAAGTCGACGTGGCCAGGGGTGTCGATGATGTTGATCTGGTTGTTGTCCCAGAAGCAGGTCACCGCGGCGGAGGTGATGGTGATTCCGCGCTCCTTCTCCTGCTCCATCCAGTCCGTGGTCGACGCACCATCGTGGGTCTCACCGATCTTGTGGTTGATACCGGTGTAGAACAGGATGCGTTCGGTCGTGGTGGTCTTACCGGCATCGATGTGAGCCATGATGCCGATATTGCGGACCTTCTTCAGGTCAGTGAGCACGTCTTGTGCCACGATTGATCCCCTTTAACTCGGTTCTGCTCTGGGTTACCAGATTCGGATTACCAGCGGTAGTGAGCGAAAGCCTTGTTGGCCTCTGCCATCTTATGCGTGTCCTCGCGGCGCTTGACAGCGGCGCCCAGGCCGTTGGAAGCGTCGAGGATCTCGTTCATCAGACGGTCGATCATGGTCTTCTCGCGGCGATCCTTGGCGTAGCCGACCAGCCAGCGCAGTGCCAGGGCGGTGGCACGGCCGGGCTTGACCTCCACGGGCACCTGGTAGGTGGCGCCGCCGACGCGGCGGGAGCGGACCTCCAGCGCGGGGCGGATGTTGTCCATAGCCTTCTTCAGCACGGCCACGGAGTCCTCGCCGGTCTTCTTGGCCACACCGTCGAGTGCGCCGTAGACGATGCGCTCAGCGGTGGACTTCTTGCCGTCGACGAGCACCTTGTTGATCAGCTGAGTGACCAGCGGGGAGCCGTGAACGGGGTCCTGGACGAGAGGGCGCTTCGGAGCGGGTCCCTTACGAGGCATTACTTCTTCTCCTTCTTCGCACCGTAGCGGCTGCGGGCCTGGCCGCGACCCTTGACACCCTGGGTGTCGAGGGCGCCGCGGACGATCTTGTAGCGCACACCGGGGAGGTCCTTCACACGACCGCCGCGCACGAGCACGATGGAGTGCTCCTGGAGGTTGTGACCCTCACCCGGGATGTAGGCGGTGACCTCGACGCCGCCGCCCAGGCGCACACGGGCGACCTTGCGGAGTGCGGAGTTCGGCTTCTTGGGGGTCGTGGTGTACACGCGGGTGCACACGCCACGACGCATCGGGGATCCCTGCAGTGCAGGGGTGGCGTTCTTTGCGCGCTTGGGCGAGCGGCCCTTGCGCACGAGCTGCGAAATAGTAGGCACTATGCGTTCTCCATACGTTTCTTTGGGGGAGATCTGATGGACTCAGTGGCTCCCGCGGATGATCAGTTCTCACACTCACCGCGGGAAAAAGTCCCTAGGCGTGCAAAAATGTGGCATTCGTTGCGCAACTTCCCCGCAACCCGGACAGAGTCCCTTTGCCACACAGAAACAATCAAGTCAACGATACCAGGTCGTGTCGGAACATGCGAAAACGCCGGGCTCCCTGGTAGGGAACCCGGCGTTTTCATGCCGACTCAGCGGAAGTCGACGTCGGTGTTGTAGTCCTCCAGCGGGATGGCGTGGAACTCGCCCTCACCTTCGGCGCCCGCGTAGTCGAAGCTTGAGCCGTAGAGGCTGGGGCCGGTGAAGATGTTGGCCTTAGCCTCCTCGGTGGGCTCGACGACGGACTTGGTGTAGCGGTCCAGGCCGGTGCCGGCCGGGATGAGCTTACCGATGATCACGTTCTCCTTCAGGCCCAGCAGCGGATCGGACTTGCCCTCCATTGCTGCCTGGGTGAGGACTCGGGTGGTCTCCTGGAAGGAGGCCGCCGAGAGCCAGGAGTCGGTGGCCAGCGACGCCTTGGTGATGCCCATGAGCTCGTCACGACCAGCTGCCGGCTGCTTGTTCTCCGCCACTGCCTTCTTGTTCTCGGACAGGAAGCGGAAGCGGTCGGCCAGCTCGCCGGGCAGCAGGTCGGTGCCGCCGGACTCGATGACGGTGATGCGGCGCAGCATCTGCCGGACGATGACCTCCACGTGCTTGTCGTGGATGCCCACACCCTGGGACTGGTAGACCTCCTGCACCTCGGCGACCAGGAACTTCTGCGCGGCGCGGGGGCCGAGCACGCGAAGCACCTGCTTGGGGTCGACCGAACCGGCGGCGAGCTTGGTGCCCACCTTCACGTGGTCGGTCTTCTCCAGGTTGTCGCCCAGGTCGATCAGCAGACGGGCGCGGCGCAGGATCGGGTAGACCTGCTCCTCGGAGCCGTCGTCCGGCGTGAGGACCAGGCGAGCCTGTTTCTCATCCTCTTCGTAACGGATACGACCGTCGGACTCTGCGATCGGAGCCAGACCCTTCGGGGTACGAGCCTCGAAGAGCTCCTGGATACGGGGCAGACCCTGAGTGATGTCCTCGGCGGAGGCCACACCACCGGTGTGGAAGGTACGCATGGTCAGCTGAGTACCGGGCTCACCGATGGACTGTGCAGCGATGATACCCACGGCCTCGCCGACGTCGACCTTCTGGCCCGATGCCATGGAGCGTCCGTAGCACTGGGAGCAGGTGCCCACAGCGGATTCACAGGTCAGCACGGAGCGCACCTTGATCTCGGTCACACCAGCCTCGAAGAGCTTGCCGATCAGCACGTCGGAGACATCGGTGCCGGCCTCTGCCAGGACGTTGCCCTCGGCGTCGGTGACATCCACGGCCAGCGCGCGGGCGTAGGCGGTGTTCTCCACGGTGTCGTGCAGACGGTACTCCACACCCTCGGCGGTGGCCGTGGTCTGGTTGATCCGGCCGGACTTCACCAGGACGTCGTCGCGGTCATCACTGCGGTAGTCGACCGGGACGGCGATCGGCACGGTGAGGCCGCGGCTGGTGCCGCAGTCCTCTTCACGCACGATGACGTCCTGGGAGACGTCCACCAGACGACGGGTCAGGTAACCGGAGTTCGCGGTCTTCAGCGCGGTGTCGGCCAGACCCTTACGGGCGCCGTGGGTGGCGATGAAGTACTCGAGAACGGTCAGGCCCTCACGGTAGGAGGACTTGATCGGACGCGGGATGATCTCACCCTTCGGGTTGGTCACCAGACCACGGATACCGGCGATCTGCCGGACCTGCAGCCAGTTACCACGTGCACCGGAGGACACCATGCGGTTAATGGTGTTGAGCTCGCTCATACCCTTCTGCATGGCCTCGGCGACCTCGTTGGTGGCCTTGGTCCAGATGTCCTGCAGATCGGTGTGGCGGTCAGCCTTGCCGACCAGACCCAGAGCGAAGTCCTCCTCCACCTTGGCTGCCTGCGCCTCGTACTTCTCCATGATGGACTGCTTGTCCATATCGGAGGTGATGTCCGAGATCGCCACGGTCACACCCGAACGGGTGGACCAGTAGAAGCCGGCGTCCTTGAGGTTGTCCAGGGTCTGGGCGACCTCCACGGTCGGGTACCGCTCGGAGAGGTCGTTGATCAGCGCGCCGAGCTGCTTCTTGTCAGCGACCTTGTCCTGCCAGGGGTAGTCGGCGGGGAGAAGCTCGTTGAACAGCACCTTACCCAGGGTGGTTTCCAGGGTGACCGGAGTGCCCGGCTCCCAACCCTCGGGTGCCGGGACCTCCCTGGAGGGCACGAAGCCTTCCACGGTGATCTTGGCCGGAGCGTTGATGTGGAGCTCGCGCAGGTCGAACGCCATCTGAGCCTCGCCGAGGGAGGAGAAGGCGCGGCCTGCGCCGGTCTCATCCTCACGCACGGTGGTCAGGTGGTGCAGCCCAATGATCATGTCCTGGGTGGGCAGTGCCACGGGACGGCCGTCGGAGGGCTTCAGGATGTTGTTCGAGGACAGCATCAGGATCCGCGCCTCAGCCTGGGCCTCGGGGCTCAGCGGCAGGTGAACTGCCATCTGGTCACCGTCGAAGTCAGCGTTGAACGCGGAGCAGACCAGCGGGTGCAGCTGCAGAGCCTTGCCCTCGACCAGCTGCGGCTCGAAGGCCTGAATGCCCAGACGGTGCAGAGTGGGTGCACGGTTCAGCAGCACGGGGTGCTCGGTGATGATCTCCTCGAGCACGTCCCACACCTGGGAGCGCTGGCGCTCCACCATCCGCTTGGCGGACTTGATGTTCTGGGCGTGGTTGAGGTCCACCAGGCGCTTCATCACGAACGGCTTGAAGAGCTCCAGGGCCATCTGCTTGGGCAGACCGCACTGGTGCAGCTTCAGCTGCGGGCCGACCACGATGACCGAACGGCCCGAGTAGTCGACGCGCTTGCCGAGCAGGTTCTGACGGAAGCGGCCCTGCTTGCCCTTGAGCATGTCGGACAGCGACTTCAGCGGGCGGTTGCCCGGTCCGGTGACCGGGCGGCCGCGGCGGCCGTTGTCGAACAGGGAGTCCACGGACTCCTGCAGCATGCGCTTCTCGTTGTTGATGATGATCTCGGGGGCGCCCAGATCCAGCAGCCGCTTGAGGCGGTTGTTGCGGTTGATCACGCGGCGGTAGAGATCGTTCAGGTCGGAGGTCGCGAAGCGGCCGCCGTCCAGCTGCACCATGGGGCGGATCTCCGGCGGGATCACCGGAACGGCCTGGAGCACCATGCCGGTCGGCGAGTTGCCGTTGACCAGGAAGGCGTTGAGCACCTTCAGGCGCTTCAGGGCACGGGTCTTGCGCTGGCCCTTGCCGGTGGAGATGGTCTCGCGAAGCTTCTCAGCCTCGGTCTCCATGTCGAAGGTCTCCAGGCGCTTCTGGATGGCTTCGGCACCCATGTAGCCCTCGAAGTACTGGCCGTACTTGGTGCGCATGTCACGGAAGAGAGTCTCATCGCCCTCAAGGTCGGCGACTTTGAGGTTCTTGAAACGCTCCCAGACACGCTGGATCTGCTCGATCTCCGCGTCTGCGCGTTTGCGCAGCTGGGACATCTGCTTCTCTTTGGTGTCGCGGAGCTTCTTCTTCTCCGCAGCCTTGGCACCCTCGGACTCCAGAGCAGCAAGCTCGTCCTCAAGCTCCTTGGCCACGGCGGCGATGTCGGCGTCGCGCTGGTCGGAGAGGTGCTTGACCTCCTGGTCGACCTCGGCCTGCAGGTTGGGCAGGTCCTCGTGGCGACGGTCCTCGTCCACCTGCGTGATCATGTAGGCAGCGAAGTAGATGACCTTCTCGAGGTCCTTCGGGGCCAGGTCCAGCAGGTAGCCCAGGCGGGAGGGGACACCCTTGAAGTACCAGATGTGAGTGACCGGTGCGGCCAGCTCGATGTGGCCCATGCGCTCACGGCGGACCTTGGCGCGGGTGACTTCCACGCCGCAGCGCTCACAGGTGATGCCCTTGAAGCGCACGCGCTTGTACTTACCGCAGTAGCACTCCCAGTCGCGGGAAGGACCGAAGATCTTCTCGCAGAAGAGGCCGTCCTTCTCCGGCTTCAGGGTGCGGTAGTTGATGGTCTCGGGCTTCTTGACCTCACCGTGGGACCAGCCCAGGATGTCGTCGGTCGTGGCCAGCCCGATGCGCATTGTGCCGAATGAGGATTCAGTGGACATAGTCCGGTATCTCTCTTTTCTCTAGCAAAGATTCGTCAGGAGTTCGTGTGCTTCGCAGCGGGTCTGGTCAGACCTCTTCGACGGAGCTGGGCTCAGCGCGGGAGAGATCGATGCCGAGCTCCTCCGCCGCAGTGAAGCCGGACTCCTCAGCGTCGCGCATCTCCACAGCGCTGCCGTCGGCGGAGAGGACCTCCACGTTCAGGCATAGCGACTGCATCTCCTTGATAAGCACCTTGAACGACTCCGGAACGCCGGGCTCCGGGATGTTCTCGCCCTTGACGATGGCCTCGTAGACCTTGACGCGGCCGTGGATGTCATCGGACTTGATGGTCAGAAGCTCCTGCAGGGTGTAGGCGGAGCCGTAGGCCTCCAGTGCCCACACCTCCATCTCACCGAAGCGCTGACCGCCGAACTGAGCCTTACCGCCCAGCGGCTGCTGGGTGATCATCGAGTACGGTCCGGTGGAGCGGGCGTGGATCTTGTCGTCCACCAGGTGGTGGAGCTTCAGGATGTACATGTAGCCCACGGACACCGGATCCGGGAACGGCTCACCGGAGCGGCCGTCGAACAGCCGGGCCTTGCCGTCAGCGGCGACGAGCTGCTCGCCGTCGCGGGACGGGTTGGTGGACTCCAGGATGCCGGTCAGCTCAGCGGGCTCGGCACCGTCGAACACCGGGGTGGCGACCTTGGTGGGGCCTGTCTCCCGCGGCAGGTTCGGCAGCTTCTTGATCCACTCGGGCTCACCCTCGATCTTCCAGCCCTGCTTGGCGGCCCAGCCCAGGTGGATCTCCATGACCTGACCGATGTTCATACGGCCGGGCACACCCATGGGGTTCAGGACGACGTCGACGGGGGTGCCGTCAGGCAGGAAGGGCATGTCCTCGACGGGCAGAATCTTGGAGATAACGCCCTTGTTGCCGTGGCGGCCGGCGAGCTTGTCACCATCGGTGATCTTGCGCTTCTGGGCCACGTAGACGCGCACCATCTGGTTCACGCCCGGGGGCAGCTCATCGCCCTCTTCGGCGTCGAAGATCCGCACGCCGATGACGGTGCCGGACTCTCCGTGGGGCACCTTCAGGGAGGTGTCACGCACTTCGCGGGACTTCTCGCCGAAGATGGCGCGCAGCAGGCGCTCCTCGGGAGTCAGCTCGGTTTCACCCTTGGGGGTCACACGACCCACGAGGATGTCGCCAGCCTCGACCTCGGCACCGATGTGGATGATGCCGCGCTCGTCGAGCTGGGAGAGCATCTCCTCGGAGACGTTCGGGATGTCCCGAGTGATCTCCTCGGCGCCCAGCTTGGTGTCGCGGGCGTCGACCTCGTGCTCCTCGATGTGGATGGAGGTCAGCACATCGTCCTGCACCAGGCGCTGGGACAGGATGATGGCGTCCTCGAAGTTGTGGCCCTCCCAGGACATGAACGCGACCAGCAGGTTCTTACCCAGTGCCAGCTCGCCGTACTCGGTGGAGGGACCGTCAGCGATGATCGACTGACGCTCCACACGGTCTCCCTCGGAGACCCGCACGCGCTGGTTGTAGGCGTTGCCCTGGTTGGAGCGCTGGAACTTCATGATCGGGTAGTGGGTCTGGGTGCCGTCGTCATTGAGGACGGTGACCAGATCCGCAGCCACCTTGGTGACCACGCCAGCCTTCTCTGCGGTGACCGAGTCACCGGCGTCGACCGCGGCGTACTTCTCCATGCCGGTACCGACCAGCGGGGACTCGGACTCCAGCAGCGGCACTGCCTGGCGCTGCATATTCGCGCCCATGAGCGCGCGGTTGGCGTCGTCGTGCTCCAGGAACGGGATCAGGGCGGTTGCCACAGACACCATCTGGCGCGGGGAGACGTCCATGTAGTCGATGCCCTCGGGAGCCACCAGGATGGGCTCACCCTGCTCACCGCCGGAGGCGTCTGCACGTCCACGGCAGAGCACCAGGTCCTCAGCGAAGGAGCCGTCCTCATTCAGGGGGGCGTTCGCCTGGGCGATCTGGGCCACGAGCTCGTCGTCGGCGGTCAGGTACTCGATCTCGTCGGTGACCTTACCGTCGACCACCTTGCGGTAGGGGGTCTCGATGAAGCCGAAGTTGTTGATCCGGCCGTAGGTTGCCAGCGAGCCGATCAGACCGATGTTCGGGCCTTCAGGGGTCTCGATGGGGCACATACGTCCGTAGTGCGACGGGTGAACGTCACGGACCTCCATGCCGGCACGGTCACGGGAGAGACCGCCCGGACCCAGCGCGGAGAGACGGCGCTTGTGGGTCAGGCCGGCCAGCGGGTTGTTCTGGTCCATGAACTGGGACAGCTGGGAGGTTCCGAAGAACTCCTTGATGCTGGCCACCACGGGGCGGATGTTGATCAGCGTCTGCGGGGTGATCGCCTCAACGTCCTGGGTGGTCATGCGCTCACGGACCACGCGCTCCATGCGGGACAGACCGGTGCGGACCTGGTTCTCGATGAGCTCACCCACGGCGCGGATGCGGCGGTTGCCAAAGTGGTCGATGTCATCGACGGTCACGTGGACGTCGATCTCCTCGCCGTCGCGCACACCCTTGATGCTGGGCACACCGGCGTGCAGGGCGCAGAGGTAGTGGATCATGGCCACAATGTCAGCCTCGGTGAGGACCGATGCGTCGGCGTCGGAGAAGTCCTTGTCCACGCCCAGCTTGCGGTTGAGCTTGTAGCGGCCCACCTTCGCCAGGTCATAGCGCTTGGGGGTGAAGTACAGCGACTTCAGCAGGGACTCGCCGGCCTCGACCGTCGGCGGCTCGCCCGGACGCAGCTTGCGGTAGATGTCCAGCAGAGCGTCGTCCTGGGACTCGAAGGTGTCCTTCTCCAGGGTGGCGCGGATGGAGTCGTAGTTGCCGAACTCCTCAAGAATGCGGGACTCGGTCCAGCCCAGAGCCTTCAGCAGCGCGGTCACGGGCTGCTTGCGCTTGCGATCGAGGCGAACGCCGACCTGGTCGCGCTTGTCGATCTCCAGCTCAAACCATGCGCCGCGGGAGGGGATGACCTTAGCGGTGTAAATGTCCTTGTCGCTGGTCTTGTCCTGGGTGCGCTCAAAGTAGGCGCCCGGGGAGCGGACCAGCTGGGAGACGACCACGCGCTCGGTGCCGTTGATGATGAAGGTGCCGCGGTCGGTCATGAGCGGGAAGTCGCCCATGAACACGGTCTGCTGCTTGATCTCACCGGTGTTGTGGTTCATGAACTCGGCCTTGACGTACAGCGGAGCCGCGTAGGTGGTGTCGCGCTCCTTGCACTCAGAGACCGGCATCTTCGGGTCGGCGAACTCCGGATCGGAGAAGCTCAGGGACATCGTGCCCTGGAAGTCCTCAATGGGGGACATCTCCTCGAAGATGTCGGCCAGTCCGGAGGTGTCGGAAACGCCCTTGATGCCCTTCTGGCGAGCCTCCTCCACACGAGCGGCCCAGCGCTCGTTACCGATCAGACGGTCGAAGGAGTCGATCTGCAGAGCCAGCAGCTCCGGAACATCGAGGGGTTCGTGGATCTTTGCGAATGAGAGACGGCCGGCGTATTCAGCGGTGCGGGCCGATGCAGCGGTTTGAATTGAGGTGCTCGAGGCGACCAAGAGGGATCCTTCCACAGACCTTCGTAGCTTCCGTACAGGATCGCTTCCACAGACTGATGCCCACCGCTATATGAAGGCATGGAGATTTAGGGGAAACGCGAATTTACAGAGTACACGCGGAAGCGCAGACAGCGCAAGTGCACGGTAAGGAAGCCCGAAAGAACGGGTGCGGCGTCCACATTAGCACTACGTGACCCACCCCGCACGCCTGAGGCGCAGCGTGTCCCAATCCAGCAAAGCTACGCACTCCCTTGGCAAGGAGCGGATCAGGCACCTGTCCACGGACGAACTTTCCGCCACAACGTAGAGATGGACCCGGCCGACATTCTTTCTTCACGAAGTCTTCACCAGAAATTACGAACAGCCGGTGACCAGCGGGAACACGGAAGGTAAACGGCTCTGGAACGTTCCATGACGTTTCACTGGAACGGTCCATAACCGCTTCCGACAGCCACCTCGCCCGCTTAATCTGAGGGTCGAGATTCGTTCTTCTTTCCTCGCTCCTGACGAAAGCACCTTGATGACCACTGCCTCAGCCGCCGCTGCGCCAACTCGAGCGCGCCGTGTGGAACGTTCTCGGCGGGGGGACAAACAGCCGACGATCCACGACGTCGCCAAGGCGGCTGGGGTCTCCAAATCTGCGGTGTCGCTTGCGATCCGCAATCAGACGGGCGTCTCGGAGGCCACCCGGGAGCACATCCTCTCGGTGGCTCAGGAGCTGGGGTATCGATCGAATGTCTGGGCCCGCTCACTAGTGCAGGGCCGAACGGGCCTGGTGGGTGTGTTGCTGCAGGATTTGGGCAACAGCTACCACCGGGATGTCACCGCGGGGGTGGAGGATGCGGCAGCCGAGCATGATCTGCGGCTGGTGATCGCCCACGGAAGGCGTGACCACCGCCGGTTGCAGGCCGAGCTGGATTCGCTGCTGGCACTGGGGGTGGAGGGAGTCGTCATCGTCTCCTCATCGGTGCCACCGACGTATCTGGAGAGGATCGCCAAGCGCGTGCCGCTGGTGGTGATTGGTCGGCTGCCGCATGAAGTCCCCGGCTTGGACACTGTGGCCAATCAGGATGAGATGGGCGCACGTCTGGCGGTGCAGCACCTCATGGAGCTGGGGCACTCCCGTATTGCCCACCTGACGGGGTCCTCTCGGCCGGCCGCACTGCACCGACGCCGGTCCTTCGCGGAGAGCATGCGCAACCTGCTTCCGGATGTGGAGCCCCAGATCGAGGGACCCGAGCGCTTAGACGCCGCCATCAAGTACCTCATCTTCCAGATCCAGCAGGAGAAGGGCGCACCCACCGCGGTGTTCACCCAGAACGACCGAATCGCCGCGGAGCTCGTCGGGGCCTGCCTGGATGCGAAACTGGAACTGCCGCACCAGCTGAGCATTGTCGGGTATGACAACTCCAGCGTCTGTCGGATGCTGCGCCCCCAGCTGACCAGTGTGGACCAGCCGCGGGTCCGCATGGGCCAGATGGCGCTGGACATGCTCTTTGAACGCATTGGCGGACGGATCGAGGACAAACACGTCACCATCGCACCGCGCCTGGAGGTCCGGGACTCCACGGCCCCGCCCCGGGACTGATACCGGCCCGCAGCAGAGTCTGCGAGGTCACAGCGCGACGACGGACCCTTGCTTCCGCAGTATGAGTCACCGCCGCAGCGCTACGCGGCCTAAAAGTGAGCTGAGGTGACCTCAAATGCGGAAGCAACGTCTCAGGGGCCTCAGACGATGCGTCGCTGCTCCGCCCAGCGGGTGATGTCGTGGCGAGAGCTCAGCTGCAGCTTCCGCAGCACCTTGGAGACGTGGGTCTCGACCGTTTTGATGGAGATGAAGAGATCGCTGGCGATCTCCCGGTACGTGTAACCGCGCGCGATCAGGCGCATCACCTCGACCTCGCGGGCAGAGAGGCGGTCAAGCTCCTCGTCGCGAACATCTTCCGCCACTCCCCCGGTGCCGAACGCATCCAGGACAAAGCCTGCCAGGCGAGGGGAGAAGACGGCGTCGCCCGTAGCCACCGCCTCCACGGCTTCTGCAAGCTCCTGCGTGCTGATGGTTTTGGTGACATATCCTCGCGCTCCGGCGCGGATGACGGAGACGACGTCGGTGGCCTGATCGGAGACGCTGATGGCAAGGAACCTCACCTGCTCCAGGAGGTCCCGGCAGAGCTTAACGACCTCGGCGCCTCCGCCTCCGGTACCACCGGGCAGATGCACATCCAGCAGCACCACCTCGGGACGGTGCTCGCGCACTGCGGCTACGGCGGACTCCACGTCATAGGCCTCCCCGACGACGTCAATACGCCCCTGCATCTCTGCTTTGAGCCCGGCGCGGAAAATTCCGTGGTCGTCCACGATCACGACTCGGCGTAGCGGTGGGACCGAGGATTCAGTCATGAGTGGTCCTCCTGGTTCGATGGGGGTGTGGAGCCCGGTGTGCCGGGACTTGGGGGTGAGGCCGCACTCTGCGGGGAGCCGGCGCTGTGGGCGTGATCGGATTCCGTGCCCACCGGCATGAACAGCTGGACCTCGGTCCCCCGTTCGCTGGAGCGGATGCGGGCCTCCCCTCCGGCTCTGCGCATGCGCCCGATGATGGATTCTCGGACTCCCAGCCGGTCCTGCCGGACATCATCGGGATCAAACCCCGGCCCGCGGTCACGCACAAAGACGGCGTCCTCACGCTCGTTGGACTCGACGTAGACCGAGGCAGGCCCTGCATGCTTGAGGGCGTTGACGATCGCCTCACGCGCCGCGGCCACCATGGCCCGGTGGTCGGTGCAGCGGGATTCCCCCACCGCCACCACCTCCACGGGCACCGAATGGAGTTCCTCCAGTTCCGCGGCCGCAGCCAGGAGCTGGTCCTTCAAGGTGCCGGGCTCGCCATTGTGCTGGCGGTAGAGCCAGCTGCGCAGCTGACGCTCCTGACTGCGCGCCAGTCGCTCTACTGCGGCGGGGTCGTGACGCTGCTTCTGAATCATCGCCAGAGTCTGGAGCACGGAGTCATGCAGGTGGGCGGCAATGTCAGCCCGCTCCGCCTCAGCGGCAGCGCGTGCGCGTTCGGTGTTAGAGGTGCGGTAGAGCCTGATGAGCCACGGGGCCAGCACCAGAGCAATGCCTGCCAGCAGCATCCCTGCCACCACGAGTCCCAGAATGAGCTCTCCGGCGGGGACCATACCGCCGGCAAGCACCAGCAGCGCGGCCAGCACCAGGACGGTGCCCACACCGAACTGAACCAAAGTGGCTGCGTGGCGTCTGGTGCCGCGGGCAGAGGGGTCTGTGGCGGCGTCGACCTGGGACCATGCCAGGAGCACTCCGATGACCAGAGCCGCGGGAGGGCCCACAAGCCACCAATCGATGCCTGCACCCAGAAGATTAAGCGTCAGCAGTCCGGCGGCTCCGAGCAGCAGTCCGCCCAGCAGCACCTCCGGAGAGCTCGTGAGGTGGTCCACTGCCCGGCGCACCCTGCCGGAGAGGTCATCCGGACCGGGCTCGTCCTCGCCGCCTTCTTGCACGGCGGGACCGCTAAGTCCGCGGACGCCGGCCTGGGCGTCCGGCTCATCATCCCGGGGGACAAAGACCCAGAGCCAGCAGTAGAGGAGCACGCCGACGCCGCCGGCAATGGCCAGGCCGATCATCAGCGCGCGCACGAGAGGCAGCGAAAGGCCCAAGTGGCGGGACAGCCCCAGGCACACTCCGGCCAGCGGTGTATCCACGCCTCGCTTCAGCGGCGGCCGAGCGGCTGCCGTGCCGCCGGAGCCGGACGAGGATGATCCCTGGGATGAGGGACCGGAGGGTGGGGTCTGCACGAGCACCATCCTGCCACGCCTGAGAGCACCTGATCCCTGTTCCGCCGCAGATTCAGGGGCCCCGGCGGGGGAAACTCAGGGTTGGATCAGGGTGGTCCCCAGTAGCGCGCCCACCCTTCCGAGGAGGAGGCTTGAGCCATGGAAAACGCGCAGAAACCCGAAGCAGGAGCCCAGTTCTTCCACTGGCTTCGCTCCACCGGAGTGCGCCGCCCCGAGGGCGGCTGGCTCGGCGGCGTGCTCGCCGGTGCCTCAGAGAAGCTGGGCTGGGATGTCATGCTCCTCCGCGGCCTGGCCGTGGTCTCTCTGATCATCTTCTTCTCCCCCACCGTGCTGCTCTACGGACTGGCATGGCTGCTCCTCCCCAATCAGCGCGGAGAGATTCACGCCGAAGAGGCGGTGCGGGGCAACTACACCTCAGGTCTCTTCGCGGGCGCACTGCTGGCCGTGGTGGGCGGAGTCAACATCTTCACTCCTGTGAGCATCGCTGGGCCATTCGCGGTGCTGATCAACCTCCTGATCCTGGCAGCGGTGGCCTGGGCCGTCGTCGCCCTGATGCGCGATCACCGCCGCAAGAAGGGTCAGGCTACGCCGGGAAAAGACCAGAACCCCGCCGGGAGCACGCGTAGCCCCGCGGGGAGCACCACGGGCCATCCCGGAGGTGGCGGCACCGGCGCTCCCGAGGACCCGGCACGCGCAGGAAAGCCTGCGTGGTACCCCAAGGATTCGGAACCGCAGAGCCCTCCCCCTGCGGGAGCCTCCGCCGCGCCGAACAGCGGCTACCCCTCGGGCTACACCTCCTCATCCCACACATCGGCAGGGCCCGCCGCCGGGGGCTATGCCCCGGTGACCGCTACAGCCGCTCCTGCTGAGGATCCGTACGAGCGGGAGGAGAGACGGCGTCGTCGTCTCATCACCTGGGGGCTGACACTGCTGATGCTTCCGGTGATCGCCGGCTTGGCCTGGTTCTCAGGGGCCCTAGGTATCTCCTCGGTGACGGCCGTGGTCCTGGGGTTGGCCGTACTGGTCGTACTCATGTCGTTGACGCACATTACGGCCGCGCTGCGCGGCAGAAAGGGACGCGGCATCATGCTGGGCTTCCTCACGGTCATCATGCTCGTGCTGGTGGCCTTCCAAGGAGGCGGCGGTGGTTGGGGAAGCCCGACCAACCATGCCTTCGGTAACTTCACCACCAGCAGCACCGAGGTCAACACCGCGTTCTCCAACACCACAGTGGATCTGCGGGACATCGACGTCAGCGCGGGAGATCCGGTGGAGGTCAACAACGGCTTCGGCAACACCACGCTGATCGTGCCTGACGATGTGGCCCTGCAGGTGGATCCGGCGAGCTTCCTGGGGAACCTGAGCGTGCACACGCAGGAGGGCGAGCAGAACTTCAGCGGCATCAACGCGGAGCGTCTGCACATCAGCTCCGAGGACTCCGAGGACGTCCTGGTCATCAGTCTGAACAACGCCTTCGGCAACGTCACCATCTATGACGCGACCACCTACGCAGAGGAGGAGGGACAGTGAACCGCAAGTACGACGGCGACCCGACTCGCCCCATTCACCAGCCGTCCCACCCGACCACGCCACTGCCTCCGGATCCGGAGGACGTGGATGCGCTCTTGGCCGAGTCCTTGAAGGCTCAGTCAGAAGCGGACTTCACCTGGAAGGAACCGGAGCGCCGCCCTCGCTGGTGGGAGCGGGCCCAGATGCAGCAGGCGGGCCCGGCGGCAGCACCGGCGAATGTCACCCCCTCCGGTTCCGTTGTCACCTCGGCATACTCTGCCTCAGCGCGCGCCAGCGGTCCCCGGTTGGCCTCGGCGATCTTCGGCGCAATCTGCCTGCTTCTGGCGCTGTGGACGCTGATGAGCCTCCTCACCGGCTTCACGCTGGATCCGATGGTCCTGGCGCTGGGCATCTGCACGCTGGCCGGCTTGGCCCTCGTTCTGGCCGGACTGAGCTCCGGCATGAGGCGCACCCGCCGGAGGCTGTAACTACCCGCCTATTCGCACGGCGGCGAGAAGGGCCGGGGCCCAGGAGGATCTGATCTTCTGGGTCCCGGCCCTTCTGTCACGTCCCCGGCTCAGCGTCGAAACTACGCGCACCCGCGCCGTGGCAAACATTCTTTCGAAGCTGGGACTGTCTTCCCGCAAAGAGCTGCGCGAGCTGCTCCGGGCAGGCTGAGGTCCCCTGAGACAGAGAAGAGCCCCGGAGGAGTTGAAGTGGGCCCCAGAAGTTGGACTAAGTAAATAAGAGTCTAGGCCGCGAGGGTCTGGGCCCGGTATTGGACTGGGCTCAGACCCTCGCGCCGTATTGAGATCCGTTCGGTGTTGTACCAGTGGATGTAGTCATCGATCTCGGTGATGAGCTGATCAGTTGAGGTGAACTCGGTGCCGTAGTACATCTCGGTCTTCAGATGTCCGAAGAAGTTCTCCATCACTGCGTTGTCCAGGCAGTTGCCCTTTCTGGACATTGATTGGACTGCGGCTTTGCTGGCCAGC